>CAYXHU010000071.1:0-7205 GCA_964464675.1 uncultured Acidimicrobiia bacterium | reverse complement strand
GAGCCTGGGCGCGGGCCTCCTTGCCGACCTTGCGGAGGACGCGGGTGAACTCCCCGAGCCCTTCGACGTCGACCAGGCTGCGGCGGGTGGTGGCGCTAGCCATCGGCCCGGTCCTTGAGGATGGCCGCGAGGGTCCAGAGGTCCTCGGCCGGCCGCTGCTCCCAGCTCGCTGGGTCGGTGGAGGTCGCCACGGCCGCCTCGAGGATCAGTCGTCGGATGCTGCCTCGCGGCCAGACGTAGGGGGGTCCTGCTCGCCTCCGGGCTCGACCTCGACGAGGACGTCGAGGAAGCGGTCGGTCGCGAGGTCGTGGTGGCCGAGCCGCTTGCTGACGTGCCAGGCGAGCCAGGCCCACTCCCCGATGTACGGCTCGTTTGCGAGGGCGGTGAAGGGCTTCCGGTGCTTCTTCTCCCACGCGGCGAGGTCGGCGGGCGTCGCGGTGACCGCCCGCCGGCCCTCGCCGGCGTCGTAGGCGAAGTTGAGGCGCATCAGCTCGGCACGATGGTCGGCGCCGTGTTGCGGTCGCCGGTCAGGGTGAAGGTGGTCTCCGACTGGGTGGTGCCGGCGCCGGTCATGGGCGGCACGGTCGGGAAGACCTTGAACGTCGCGGTGGTCTCGGCGTTCGGGCCGTCGACGACGATCGTGGCGGTGAGGGACGTGTCCGGGGCGGTGAGGGCCGCGGAGGCGAGCGCCTCGCAGAGGCTGTTGGTCGTCCCCCAGTCGGAGAGCATGGTGACCTCGAGCGTGTAGGGCTGCTGGAGGGTCTTGTAGACCGGGCCGTCGAGGGTCTCGAAGACCTCGCGGGTGTCCTCGATCGTGAGGGTCACCGAGAGCGTCTGCGGGTTGTAGTCGTCGTTGTCGATGGTGAGGGTCAGGTCCTGACCCGTGAGGACGGTGGCCATGTGGTGCTCCTAGGTCAGGGCCGCCCGCTGGGCGACGTCGATCCGGCAGGTGAGCAGGTCGGAGGGTCCGACGGTCTCGACGGTCGGCCGTCCGACGCGGTCGAGGCTCGTCCCCGAGGGTAGGGCCGTGAGGACGTCGATGAGGACCGCCTCAAGCTGCTCGAGGGCGCCCTGCGTGTCCAGGTGGGCGACCGCGATGTTGATCTCGAACTGGACCTGGGCGATGATGCCCTGGGACGGTCGGCCGATGGTCTCGATGGTGAGGTACGGCTCGCCGGGGACGATCACGACGGCCGGCGGGATGACGACCGGCGGCGGGTACAGGTGGACGCGGTAGCCGGTGCCGGCCAGGGCGGTCGCGAGGGCCTGCCGGACGTCGCCGAGGTCAGCCATGGGTCTCGTACTCCTCTCGGGCGCCCTCGGCGTACCAGCGGGCGTTCCAGTCCTGCTGGAAGGTTACGTCGTCGAGCTCGAGGGCGGCGATGAAGCGGTCGTCGCCGTCCGGCCAGCCGTGCTCGTCGCGGATGCGCCTGATGATGCGCCGCTGGAGCTGCTGGTCGTGGACGCGGGTGCTGTTGGTGCGGACGTCGAAGAACGGGTAGCCGCCCGACTGCTTCTTGTACGGCCCGTAGTAGGCCATCGTGGGCCCGCCGAGGAAGAAGTCGACGCCGAAGACGGTCACGACGGCCGGGTCGAAGAAGGTCAGGTCGTGGAGGGCGATCGTGGCGAGGTTTGGCGTGCCGACGGGGAGGTGGGCGCGCCGGTGCCGGACGGGCGGGTCGCCGGCGCCGGCCTTGGTGACGAGCCAGTCGAGCCGCCGGACGCGCTCGAGGTGGTCGCCGGCTCCGATGCGGCGGCTCTTCTGGCTGTTGACGATGCCGAGGTCGGCACGGTCGCCGTAGTGGGGGTGGTGGTCGGCGTGGACCCCGACCCGGTAGACGAGGTCGTGGGCGTCGACCTCGGCCCGCTGGTCCCGCTCGGGCATGGCCGGCCCGACGAGGGCGATGGTGCGGCCGCGGATGTAGTCGGCGAACGCCTGCTCGGCCGCGGGGTCGCGGATCGGGGCCATCAGCCGACGAGGCTGCGCGTGTTCATGTACGGCCCGAGGAGGCCGGAGACCCTTGAGACCAGGCTGCGGCCGAGCCGGTAGGGGCCGGGGGTGAAGTCGACGGCCTCGAGCTGGCCGCCTGGGGCGACGCGGGACTGCCAGAGGTCGACGGCGATGGCGAGGGCGGCCTCGCGGACGGGCTCGACGTCGTCGTACTTGCCCTCCTGGGACTGGTCGTAGATCGTCCCGTTCGGGATGAGCGGGTGGGGGTCGGTGTAGGGCGTCTGGCCGTGCGCCTTGGTGACGACCGCGGTGTTGCGCGGGACCTTGCCGGCGGGGACGGTGCCGAGGGTCGCGGCGGTCGTGTCCTCGCCGACCTCGGCGACGACTGCCTGACCGTCGTACTGGCCGGGGGTGAAGCCGACCAGGGTGACCGTCTGGCCGACGTACAGCTCATGCCAGGTGGTCGTGCGGAGCTTGATGGTGTTCGCGGTCGTACAGCACGTCTGGTCGACGGCGTAGCGGTACTGCGAGAGGTACGAGAGGACGATGTCTTCGGCGGCCTCCATGACGCCCTCGAGCTGGGCGTTGGCGTAGAGGTCGCCGACCCGGAGGGTCTCCTTGAACGTCGCGAGGGCGATCAGGGCCACGGCGTCCTCCGGGGTGGCCGGCCGGCCCGGACCCGCCTGGGGGGCGAAGGGGTCCGGGCCGGCGGCCGGGTGGGGTCAGCTGATGAAGAGCTCGCGCACGGCGGTCGGGTACTTGACCGCGACGCCCATGTACCCGTAGACGGCAACCTCGACCTCTAGGGTGCTCACGTCCTGGACCGAAATCTGGACGGGAGCGCCTGCCGACTCGTAGACCGACACGGCGGCCGCCGGGTAGACGAAGGCGTTGGTCGTGGCGCCGATGTTCCCGTCGACGATCAGGTCGAGGCCCATGATGCGGCCCTCGGCGTTCGGGACGGGGACGTTGCCGGCCTGGTTGGAGAGCTGCCCGGCCGACCAGTAGATCGGGCGGCCGTCCGAGTCGACGGCGGTGAGCAGGTCGTCGAACCCGATCGACCCGGTCGTCGCCGGGGCGACGAGGAGCCGGTTGGGCGAGAACCGCATGACGGCCCACGAGTCGGTGATGGCCTGACCGATCGAGCCCACGATGGAGGTTCCGGTCGAGTCGGACGCCGAGGTGAGGCCGGCGACCATCGCGTCGAAGGCGAAGTCGTCGCTCTTCTGGGCGTAGGCCGACGCCATCTCGACGAACAGCCGGTCGAGGAACGCCGGGTCGGAGCGCTCGATGAGCTGGCGGGAGATGCGCTCCCCGCCGGCCAGCGTGTTGACGTTGACCGTGAGGAAGTCGTAGGTCGGCTCGTCCGAGTTGACCTCGTCGCCCTCGTAGACCTGCTGGGCGACCGTCGGGGCGGCCGTCCGGCGCGGGATCTTGAACTCCATCCCGGCGTCGGGCAGGGCCTCGCGGGTGACCGAGTCGATGAACGGGCGGCGGGTGTCGAGGACGCCGATCACGTCGCGGAGGAACCGCGTCGGGATGAGGCCGGCGGCCGTCGTGGTGGTGTTGTCGTCCAGGGCGGCGCGGACGAGGTGCTGGGCCTCGAGGTCGCCCGCCTGGGCGTTCAGGGACGCCTTCGCGAAGGTGCCGGCCGTGAGGCCGTCCAGGGCGCGGAGGTGCTGGGTGGCGTAGGGCAGCTTCGGGGACGCGGCCTCGACGACCGGCGCCTCCTTGGGGTCGACCGCCGCGGCGGCGACCTGGGCGGTCTCATCCATGGTGACGTCCTCCTCGGACGGTGCCTCCTCGGCCGGGGCGGCCTCGTCGGCGGGTGCGGGGTCCGGGTCGCCGGATGCGGCGACCTGGGTTACCAGCGCCTCTGCGAACGCTGGAGTCGTGACGAGCGAGACCTCGCGGAGCTCGGCGGCCTGGACGATCAGCTCGCCACGCTCCCCGACGGTCGACTCGATGATGGCGGCGCCGACCGAGAGGCCGTCGCGGAGGCCGTCGGACGCCTCGACGAGGGCGTCGGTGCCGGCCGAGGTGCGGGAGACCCGGAAGGAGCCGACGAGCCGGTCGGCGGTCTCGGCGAACTCGATGGCGCGGCCGATGGGCCGGCGGCCGTCGTGCTCGAGGAGCAGCTTGACGCCCTCGGAGGCGCGGAGGCTGCCGGGCTCGAAGATGACCGGGCCGAGGGACGTCTGGCCAGCGACGCCGTAGGGGACGACGGTGCCGACGATCGTGCGCCGCTCGGGGTCGGCGGCGGTGACGTCGGCCGAGAACCTGACGATCCGCTCGGTCATGCTGACGGCCCTCCGGGTCGGAGGTCGAGCTGGTCCGCGGCATCCTCTGGGGCGACGATGCCTTGCCCGACCAGCACAGAGTAGAACTGCGCCAGCTCGATGGGGGAGGCGCGGAGGTAGTCGTCGAAGCTAAACGCGACGTGGTGGCCCCGGCGGGTGACGTCCTCCATGGAGAGCCGCTGCTCGATGGCGTGGGCGAACGGTGCCAGGCTGAAGTCGACGAGGTCCCGGCGGCTGTTGGCGACGTTGTTGTAGGTCATGCTGGAGCCGGCGTCGGCGGCGATGTACCAGGCGGGGATGCCGACGAGCCGGCTGATCTCCTGTACCTGGAAGCGGCGGGCGTCGACCAGGGTGAGGTCGGCGGGGCTGAACCCGTGGGTCTCGAGCTCGAGGGCCGAGGCCAGGTAGGAGACCGAGCTGTTGCGGCGGCCGTCCCGCCAGGCGGCGAGGAGGGACTGGACCTGCTCGGCGGGGAGGTCGACGCCGCTGTTCTTGAGGGTGACGGCGGGGGTGGGGGACTCGGCGAAGTTGCGGGCGGCGACCTCGAGGTCGACGGCGGTGCGGATGGTCCGGCCGCCGCGGACGAGGATGCCCTCGTCGGGTCCGGGGAACACGATGAGGGAGCCGACGCCGACGCGGGGGACCGGGTTGAGGTTGATGTAATAGCGGGTGATGCGGCCGGTCACGGCGTCGACGTCGAAGGTGACGTAGGCCGGGTCGATCCACTCGAAGGACCGGGGGCGGCCGTCCTCCTCGTAGACCTCGAGGACGCGGAGGTAGCCGCGGCCGAAGAACAGCATCGAGTCGACGAGGTAGGCGAGGGTCGTCTGCCGCGGGGTGGCCGGCTCGAGCTGCCGCATCCAGGGGAGCCGCTCGAGCTGCGCGGAGCGGCCGGTCGACTCGTCTCGGACGTAGTAGTGGAGGGGCATCGCGCCGATGGTGTTCGCGATGAGGTTACGGGCGCGGGCGACGGCGGCGACGCTCATGGCCTCCTGCCGGGTGACGGTCAGGAGCGCGAGGTTGGTGACCGACTGCGAGCGGTAGTTGCCGATGATGGCCGAGACCCCGGCCGCGGTGACCGGCGGGGGGCTGGCGGCCGGGCGGCCGAGGATGACGTCGCGGAGACCCATGGCCGCAGCGTAGGCGAACGGTCGGCCGTTGCCGTCAGGCGAAGTAGACCTCGGCCTTCGGTACCGGCCGGGCGGCGTAGTGGACGGCCATGACCATGGCGACGGCGCCGGCGATCGTGCCGGACGACCCGCGCCGGATGATGCG
The DNA here is from genome assembly GCA_964464675.1 of uncultured Acidimicrobiia bacterium. Taxonomy (GTDB): domain Bacteria; phylum Actinomycetota; class Acidimicrobiia; order Spongiisociales; family UBA11373; genus CAYXHU01. Next base: position 1,679 of record CAYXHU010000071.1, on the reverse strand, counting down.
CCAGCCGCCGTCGGACCCCTGCTTGCGGGCGCATGAGAGGACGTGGTCGGTGAGGGTCTGCTGGCCGGCGTGGACGAGCCGCTTGGCGACCATCGCGGAGAGGGTCTCGTCGCACGCCTGGTAGAAGGATGAGCTCGAGCAGTCCCCGACGGGCAGGCCGGCGGTGGCGAGCCTGGCGGCGATGGCGCCGGCGGTGTAGCGGTCGAACGCGATCGAGCGGGCTCGGACCTTCCGGGCGATGGGGGCGACGGCCTGGGCGATGGCGAGGTCGTCGACGGCGCCGTCGGCCTCCCAGGTCTCGAGGAGGTGGACGCCGAGGCGGCCGCCGTCGAGCTGCTGGACGGCGACGAGGGCGGCGTGCCGACGGTCGGGGGTGACGTCGATCCCGAGGAACGTCGGGGCGTCGGGGACGAGCTGGAGGGTGGCGTCGTGGCAGTCGAGCCAGGCGTTCGGCGGCCAGGGTGAGGCGAGGACGTCGACCCACCGGCAGAGCGCCTCGGTCTCGAACACGGGGGCGGGGTCGGTCTTCCGGCGGGCCTCGAGCGCCTCGACCGGGATGAGGTGGCCGAGGGACGGGTTGGCCTCGGCCCAGCCGTCGCGGTCGTCGAGGTCGCGGCCGGGCGCGGCCGACCACTCGGCGTAGTAGAGGGGGCCGCGGTCGCCGCCGGTGATGGTGGCGACGGCCTGCTCGCGGATGCTGTTGAGGACGACCGAGGTGGCGTCGCCGGCGTTCGACGCGACCCAGAGCTGGCCGCCGGTCGTCTGGAGGGTGTACGAGATCGCCGCCCAGGTCGACCAGTCGTGGTGCTCGCGCAGCTCGTCGATGATGGCGAGGTCGGCGGTGAGGCCGCGGGCGCCGCCGGCGGTCGGCGCGACGATCCGGTACCGGGAGCCGTTCTTCAGCTCGAGCTCCTCCTTGCCGTTGGTGCGGGCGACCCGCTTGATGAGTCGGGCGACGTCGGGGGTCGACTCGGCGAGGTCGAGGACGCCTCGGAAGGTCTCGAGGGCGACCTCGCGGGACTGGGCGGTGGCGACGATGAGCCGCTCGCCCCAGAGCAGCAGGCCGGCGAGGATGCGGAGCCGCAGCAGGTGGGTCTTCCCCGACTGGCGGGCGACGACGACGCCGACGGTGCGGGACGACCAGCCGCCGTCGCCGTCGAGGTGGTGGGCGGCGCGGGCGACGTGCTGCTGCCAGGGGAGCAGCGGCTGGCCGAGGACCTCGGCGAGCTGGATGAGGTCGTCGCCGCGGGTCGGGCCGTCAGGCGGCGGGGTCTCGACCCTCGGCGAGGGCCGGCCGAGCAGCACGGGCGATGAGCTGCTCGAGCGGGGACTCTTCGCCGGCCGGCGTCCGGTCGCGGCGACCGCGGACGGTGAGGCCGAGCTCGTTGAGGAGCCTGGTGAGCGTCGCGGCGGCATGGGAGTCGGGCTCCTTGTCGATCATGCGGGCGAGGGACCTCGCGAGCTCGAGGGCGGCGGCGTCGGAGAGCTCGAGCCAGTCTGCCGCGGCCGCGGCGCGAAGGAGCGCCGCCTCGAGAAGCCCTGTGGTCTCCTGTGAGGCGGTCTTGACCCCCGCCGCCGTCGGGGCCTTCCGGGTCGTCTTGGCGGCCATCAGGGGACGTCCAGGTGCGTCACGCGCCGAACCGGCCCTCGACCGTGCCTCGCGGGGAGAGAAAGGTCGG
>CAYXHU010000070.1:0-7213 GCA_964464675.1 uncultured Acidimicrobiia bacterium | reverse complement strand
GGGGTTCTTCCCGGGTGCCCGGGACCAGGTGTATGCGGTGGAGTGTCCGACGGCGAGGGCTCCGTGGAGCCCGACGACCTGTTCCTCATCGGCACTGCGGAGATACCTCTGGCCGCCTATCACACCGACGAGATCCTCCCCGCCGAGGACCTGCCGATCCGCTATGTGGGCTTCTCGACCTGTTTCCGGCGGGAGGCGGGCACCTACGGGAAGGACATGCGGGGCATCTTCCGGGTCCACCAATTCGACAAGCTGGAGATGTTCTCGTTCGTGCATCCGGAGCGCTCCTGGGAGGAGCACGAGTTCCTCCGGGAGCGTGAGGAGGAGCTGGTGCGCGGCCTGGAGATCCCCTACCGGGTGGTCAACGTGTGCACCGGCGACCTGGGTGATCCGGCCGCCAAGAAGTACGACATCGAGGCCTGGCTGCCCGGGCAGCAGGCGTTCCGTGAGCTGACCTCCTGTTCGAATACGACGGACTTCCAAGCCCGGCGGCTCCGCATTCGCACTCGGACCGTGGACGGGACCCGCCTGGTGCACACCCTGAACGGCACCGGGATCGCCGTGGGTCGCACACTGATCGCGCTGCTGGAGACCCACCAGCAGGCGGACGGGTCGGTGGTGATCCCCGAGGCGCTGCGCCCCTACCTGGGCGCCGACCGGCTGACGCCGTGAAGGGCCGGGAGGTCTTCTCCCGGATCGCCCGCCGGTACGACACGCTCAACCGGATCCTCTCGCTGGGTCGCGACGACGATTGGCGGCGGTCTGCCATTGCCCACCTGCCGCCGGGCCGGGTGCTCGACCTCGGAGCCGGCACCGGGGCGGCCAATCCGGATCTCGGCGATCGTGAGGTCGTGGCGCTCGACCCGCAGCCGGCGATGCTCGCTCTCAATCCGGCCGTCGGGAGGTTGGTCGGAGCGGGGGAGTACCTGCCCTTTGCCGACGGGTCGTTCGACGGGGTGTTCAGCGCCTACGTGTTCCGCAATCTGACGTCGATCCCGAAGACCCTGGCGGAGATCCACCGGGTGCTCCGTCCCGGCGGGGTGGCGGCGATCGTCGATCTGGGCCGGCCCGAGCCCTCCTGGAAGCGACGCCTCCATCGGGCGGGAACCGCCCTGGTGCTGCCGCTCGCCGGGCTCATCGTGGGGGCGCCGCGGGAGTACTGGTACCTGCACCGCAGCCTGGATGCCCTGCCGCCGCCCGAGGCGCTGTACGCCGGTTCCCCCTTGTACCTCGAGCGGGTGTGGCGGATGGGCCCGCTCGGGTTCGTGTACGGGGTGGTGCTGCGCAAGGCTGCGGGGGGAGTCCCGAGCACCTGATCGGCACGCACCCTCTGATGGGACTACGTTTCGAGGGTCTGGGCGCAGCGGGACGGGGGCACGACGGGAGGTGTGAGATGCGCATCACTCGATACCGGCTTCCCACCGTTCTCGTCCTTGTCGCTCTGGTCGCATGCGTGCTGGGCACATCCGCCCGGGCTGCTCCCGCCTCGAGGATGCAGGCGCCGACGCCGATCACTACCGAGGGTGGCGTCGCTCCAACAGTGGCCGTGGATGACGGTATGGCACTGCTGGCATACGAGACGCAGGAGAGCGTCTACGCATTGCTCGGCTCCTACTCACAGATGGGACCTACGGAGTGGAGTCTGGCGACCAGGTGGATCGGAGGCGGTGTGGAAAGCCCGCCTGCGGTGGATTTGCGAGATCAGAAGGGGGTCGTTGCCTGGACCAAGGCGAGCGACGGGTCGGTGTGGTGGCGCCAGCTTGACTCGTCGGGATGGAAGGGGGCCGAGAGACTCGACTTCTTCGGATATCGTGTCATTGTCTGGCGGGATCCCGGTGGCGGAACCTGGTTAATCGTGCCAATGGAGCACCAAGGTGGGGCGGTCTTGGTAGGGATTCACGTCGACGAGGACGGTAGCGTCGGCCCTGCCTGGCCTTTGGCTGCTGTCAACGGCGAAGTGAGTTCGTTGGATCTGGCTCACCAGGGGCAGGCTTTTGGCTTCAGTAGCTTGAAGCTTTTTGCTCCTCAGGACCGAGGATGGGGCACCGCGCGAAGCACCGTCTATGTGTGCCTGCTCGAGCACGGCGGCGAGACATGGGCCTGTTCCGTGGTATATCGGCGCGGTGTTGAGATCAGCAACGTACGGGTTGCAGCATCTGCCGGGGGGTTGCACCTTGTCTGGACCGCGGCGACCCGGGACGACTCGTCGAGTCATGTGTGGTACCGGCGCTGCGAACTTGAGGGCACGCCCTGTGACCGTCCGGTGAAGCTCACCTGGGGTCCGGGGCCTTGGGTGGCCCAGGACGTGGCTTCATATGAGAGCCACGTGTTCGTCGGCTACTCGCGAGACGGTGAGCTGTTCGGCCGCTATAGCCCCGACGCCGGCAGCAACTGGGCAAATCCGTTTGCGGTGCCCGGCGACTACGGGACGGCCGATCACTGGAGGATGGCGGCAACGGACATCGGGGTGCACAACGTGTTCCACGCCGACGGGACCGGCGAGAACCAAATCTATTACACCTTCGGGTGGTGGTAGAGCTCAGCCGCTCCAGCCGGCAGCGTCTTCGTGAGAATCGAGTCACCTGCGGTCGGTACGTTTCTGAGAAGGGGAGGATCGGGCGTGGGAGGTGGATCGTGAGTGGGAATCGCCGGCGATTCCGGACGATGCTGGTCGTCGCTGCTGTGATCGGCGCGTTCGCGGTGCCCATGGCCGATGCAGAGACGAGAGCCCTGGAGGCGAAGCGAGTCGGCCGGGGCACCAATCCGGCTATCTCGATCGGGTTGCGCATCGACCTGCCGACCCTCGGGCTCTCGTACCAGCGCGGCAGTGGCGTGTTCTTCAATGAGGGAGTAGCTGGGGGCCCCGGGATGGTCGGGTGGGGTGATGAGCAGAGACTCGGCTCGGGCGGGTCCCCTTCGGTGGGCTCGTATTCCGGCGCCACACAGACCGGCGCCGGCGTCTTCTGGACGAGAGACACCTCCGAAGGCGGGGTTCTCGTCGGTCGTGATTCCTTCGGCTTCGAGTTCACCAGCCCCCGGGTGGTGGCCAGGAAGACCTGCAACCCCCCGGGAGACGTGGTCTCGTTCGAGGGCCTCTGGGGTTTGGCCCAGGAGACCTGTCTCGCCAACGGCAACCTGCGCCTCGACTACGTCGAGGTGCCGCATGTGGAGGGCCGCAGCAGCCGAACCACGATCGACCGGTTCCCTCCCGGATCGGGAATCGACACCAGATATCGCGTGCCCATCGCGTCGCTGTTTCCGAGTCACACGGGGCCACGGAAGCCGATCTCGATATCGATTCTGCTGAACCCCTCCATCATCGTCGACCAGGTTGACGGCGAGCGTGCCGTTCGGAACCGGGTCCTCGTGTACACCAGTGTGGACGGGGGCGAGACGTGGACACGATCGGTGGTGCGGCGGACGTCGGCAGAACTTGGTGACGTCCGGCTCGCCGCAGCGGTTGACAGTCTCCACGTCGTGTGGACGGAGCGGGCGGATGACGCATCGAGCGATGTCTGGTTCCGGCGTTGTGAGCCGGAAGGCTCGCCCTGCGATCGACCCGTCCAGATCTCCGCCGGCTCGGGTTCGTGGGTGGCCCAGGACGTCGCCGCGTGTGAGGATCACGTCTTCGTCGGCTACACACACGACGGCGAGCTGTGGGGTCGCTACAGCCCCGATGGCGGTGAGACGTGGTGGGATCCGTTCCAGGTGACCGGGGACTTCGGCCCGGCGGATCACTGGCGGATGGTGGCGACCGACGTCGGGGTGCACAACGTGTTCCACGCCGACGACGACGGCTCCGACTGGGTCTACTACTTCTTCGGGCTCTGGTAGGCCGAGACGGCGACACCACCGGGGCCCGGGAGCGGGTTTGAGCGCGGGGTGATCGTGCACCCCGCCGTCGGACTGCGGCCCCCGGCGCGTCCCGGATCGCCGGCTCCGATCAGGCACTCCTACGGCACCCGGGGGCGATCGCTGAGGGCTGCTTCCTTCCGGACCTGACCCGGTTCACGATGTCCCCGCCGCGTAGGACCCGACCATCAACACCACGTGTCCGGCGCTCGACCCGACAACCGCCGGCCCTCGGGCGGGGGATTCAGCCCCGCATGTAGAGGGTTTCGGGTACAGGGCACCCCTAGCGCCCCGCCTAGCACGATCCACCCAAGGGTACCCGCATCCCGATCACGCACACCGTGGCTACGCTGCGCGGCGTGACCGAATCGCTGGGCGCCCCCCTGCACCTTCGCCGCTTCCGTGCGCTGTGGCTCGCTTCGGTGTTCAGCAACCTGGGCGGATTCCTGCAGGCGGTCGCCGCCTCCTGGTTGATGCTGGAATTGACCGGCTCTCCGGCCTGGGTGGCCGCCATGGCGGCGTCGACGACGCTCCCGCTGCTGTTCCTCTCCCTGCCGGCCGGGGCTGCCGCCGACCTGGCGAACCGGCGCAACGTCCTCCTGTCCGCGCAGGTGATGATGCTGGCCGCGGTGGCCGCCATGTCGGTGCTCGACATCCTCGACGGCATCACCCCCGAGCTGCTGCTCGGGCTCGGCCTGCTGCTCGGGCTCGGCGTGGCGGTGAACGCCCCGGTGTGGCAGGCGATGGTTCCCGACCTGGTGCCCCGCCAGCTGGTGGCGAGCGCAGTGGCGCTCAACTCGATCTCGTTCAACGCGGCCCGGGCAGTCGGCCCTGCGCTCGGAGGGGCGATCGTGGTGGTCGCCGGCCCGGGCACGGCGTTCGCCATCAACGCGGTCTCCTACGTGCTGGTCGTGGTGGTGGTGGCGTCTTTCTCGTCCTCAGACTGGACTCCGCAGGACGAGGCTTCCTTCACGAGGGCGATCTCGCTGGGGGTTCGCTACACGCGGTTCACCCCCGCCCTCCTGTGGCTCCTGGGCGTGTCGGCGGGGTTTGCGATCACGTCGGCGGCGCTCCAGGTGCTGCTGCCCAACTTCACCCAGGATCGCCTGGGAGCCGGGGCGGGCATGTACGGGCTGCTGCTGGGTGCCATGGGGATAGGGGCGCTCGGCGGAGGGGTCTCCCGGGCCCGGATCGGGCACCGGCTCGGGGGCCACACCGTCCCCTTCGGGATCGCCATGTACGGCGCCGCCGGGGTCGGCGCCGGATTGGTCACCGAGCCGTGGGTGGTCGCCGCGCTGATGGCGATCGCGGGCGCAGCCTGGGTGTGGACACTGGCGACCCTCAACACCACGATCCAGGCACTGTCCCACGCCTGGGTGCGGGGCCGGACGATGAGCCTCTACATGCTGGCGTTCTCCGGGGTTTACCCGCTCGGTTCCCTGCTCGCCGGCGCCATCGGCGACGGCGTGGGTGTCCACTGGGCCATCGTCGGGCTGTCGTCGGCGGCGGTGCTGCTCGGCCTGGCTGCGCTGAGGATGCCCATCATCGGAATCGACGAGGTCGCCGTCTCTGAGCCTGCCTACGACTGGGACCCCACGCCGCACGGCGACACGGAGATCGAAGGCGGGCCCGTGATGGTGCTCAACACCTGGGTCATCGAGGAGCACCGTCTCGGCGAGTTCCTCGACGCGCTCGCGGAGTTGCGGCTGGTGAGACTGCGCACGGGGGCGTATCGGTGGCGGCTGTACCGCAACGCCGACGACCCGCGACGGATGACCGAGGCGTTCAACGTCGCCTCCTGGGAGGATCACCTGCTGCAGCACCAGCGGATCGATGCCGCGGCCGCGGAGGTGATCCGCAGGGCCCGGGCGTTCGACATCGCCGAGGGCCCGACGAGCCGCCACCTCGTGGCTTTCGACGTGGTCGACCCGAAGCACCGGCTCGACTGGGCCCACCTTGCGACGCAGCATCGCCACGCCCACGCCGAGGACGGGTCGATCCCGCTGCTCAGCATCGGCCCGGACGGGGACGCCGAGGTGTGACGGACGCCGATGGAGCGGGGCGGTGTATGGTCCGCCGCCATGCGCGACATGACCCGGTCCGAGGCGTACGCGTTCCTCGCTGAGGGAACCCGCACCGGCAAGCTCGCCGTGACCCGGCGGGACGGCCGCCCTCACGTCACCCCCATCTGGTTCGTCATCGACGGCGCCGAGGTGGTGTTCACGACATGGCACGACTCGGTGAAGGCCCGAGCCCTGCGGCGGGAAGGCAGGGCTGCAATGGTCGTCGACGATCAGGCTCCGCCCTACTCGTTCGTCATGGTCGAAGGGACGGTGCAGCTCAGCGCAGCAGCCGACGATCTGGTGCGCTTCGCGACCATGATCGGCGGCCGGTACATGGGTTCGGACCGAGCCGAGGAGTTCGGCCGCCGCAACGGCGTCGAGGGCGAACTGCTGGTGCGGCTCCTCCCGGAGCGGATCGTCGCCAAGGAGGCGGTGTCGGAGTGACGGCGATGCGGATCGCCGTGCTCGCCTGGGGTTCGCTGGTCTGGCAGCCGCGCAACCGCCACGGTGAGATCCGGCTGGCAGGGACGTGGCATGACGACGGCCCGCTGCTCCCGGTCGAGTTCGCTCGCATCTCCGTCGATGGACGCCTCACGCTCATCCTGGTGCCCGGGTATCCCCATCGGTCGCCGGTCCTGTGGGCCGGAAGCGCCTTCTCCGACGTCACGGCGGCGCGGGCGAACCTCGCCGAACGGGAGACCGGCGCCCCCATCGAGGAGGTCCACGGGGTCGCCGCCGGGGGAGACGTGATCGGTGCCCCTGCGGGCCCGGTGGTGGCGACCGTGTCGCAGTGGCTGGGCTGCCGGAGCCTGGATGCGGCGATCTGGACCGGGCTGGGACCGGGTGGCCGATGGGAGGGAGGCTTCGGCGTGGATGCCGCCGTGGACTACGTGTCCGGCCTCACCGGCGAGGAACGCCGCCGTGCCCTCGAGTACGTCCGCCGGGCGCCCGAGCAGATCGACACGCCGGTGCGCCGGGCCCTCCGGCATCTCTGCTGAGACGCAGAAGTGCCCCCGCGGCGCGGGGGCACTTCGCGGAGAGGGAGGGATTTGAACCCTCGAGGGGGCTTGAGACCCCCTACTCGCTTAGCAGGCGAGCGCCTTCGACCACTCGGCCACCTCTCCCGGTTGGGCCTCCCGGCGGGCTGCCCGGGCGGAGGGAGTGGGATTCGAACCCACGGGACCCCGAAGGGCCCAGCAGTTTTCAAGACTGCCACCTTCGTCCGCTCGGTCATCCCTCCGGCGGCGGAGGGGGTGGGATTCGAACCCACGGGACCGGTAACACCGGCCCAACAGTTT
>CAYXHU010000069.1:0-7221 GCA_964464675.1 uncultured Acidimicrobiia bacterium | reverse complement strand
CAGGCGACGATGAGCAGAGTCTGCGCCGCCGTCTCCTACGCCCTGGGCTGCTGATGTGACGGAGGGCCTCAGTGCAGCCGATCGACCAGGTTGGGGAGGTCGCCGGCCGCGTACCGCAGCGCGGCGGAGCGGGCGTCGGTCTCGTCGGTGATCACCGCTTCGAGGCCGGCTTCCCGGATGGCGGCGAAGGCCCCGCCGCCCATCCCCCCGGCGATCACCGCCGAGCAGTCGGCGACCGGAGCCGTCATCGCCAGGTGCTTGGCGTCTGCCTCCCTGGCGTGCCCGTGTTCCTCGGCGTCGTTGCGAGGCCCGTGGCTCTGTGCGAACTCTCGGTGTCCCGGCTTGGCTCGCTGCTCCACGTCGATGATCCGGCCGTCCTCGAGTTCGAACACGGCGTACTGCGGGGCCCGGCCGAAGTGCCGGGCGACGGACTCCCCATCGGTGGTGGCGACTGCGATCCTCATGGCGCGCAGACTAGAGGCCCCGCGTCACGACGCAGCCCGCACCGGAGCCGTGCCCGAGAGGTAGCGGTCGATCGTCGGGCCGACCGCAGCGACGAGATCGTCGATGGTCGCGTCCTCCAACACCCTCACACCGACGATGCGCCTCGCCAGCACGATGCCGACGAGCTGGGTGGCGGCCAAGGCCATGCGCAGCCGTGCGTCGTCCACGTGCAGGCGTGGAGCGAGCGTGTCGAGCAGCGCTCGTTCCAGGAAGTCGCGCAGCATGGTGCGCGCCGTGTCGTTGGAGGCGGCCGCCCGGACGAGGCCTTCGATCCTGGAGTCCTCGGCCAGCGCCAAGATGAGGTAGGTGCGGGCGACTCGTTCGCCGAGGGTGCTGCCGTCCCCCGGATCTTCGAGCAAGGACGCCAGGGCCGCCGGTGAGATCGGGAACTCCAGGGCGGCGACGAACAGGTCTTCCTTGGACCCGAAGTGGTGGTGTACGAGCGCCGGGTCCACCCCGGCTCGGGAGGCGATCGAACGGATCGTGGCCCGCTCGTAGCCGGCCTCGGCGAATGCCTCCGTGGCGGCGCCGAGAATGGTGCTCCGGGTCTCCTCGGGGTCCCCGGGCCGGCGGCCCCGCCGGGAGGTCATGATCGCGACCCGGCGAGGACCATCGCCTCCTCGAGGGTGGCCGGCACGGTCTCGACGCGGGCATCGATGCCCGCGTCGGCGAGCACGGCCGCAACGCCGTCGGCATCGGCTCCGGCGACCCGGAGCGCGTCGCCGGAGAGCGACGCCGGGATCTCGGCAGCCTCCAGCGCGGCGAAGGTATCTGCCCATCGCCGAGCGCGCACGACGACGGCGGAGGCGTTCCCGACGACCTCGTGCTCGGTGCCCGTGCCGACGACTCGTCCCAGGTGCATGAGCACGAGCCGATCGGTCTGGCGGGCCTCGTCCATGGCGTGGGTGCTGACGAGCACGGCTGCGCCGTCTCCGGCCGCAGCGCGGATCCGCTCCCAGAGCCTGGCCCTGGCGAGCGGCGCCACCCCCGAGGTGGGCTCGTCGAGCACGAGCAGGTCGGGGGAGTGCTGCAGAGCGACGGCGAAAGCGACCCTGCGCTGCATGCCGAGCGAGAGATCGCCGACCAGGGTGGCAGCGGTCCCCGGGGGTGCTTCGGCAGGGGTAACGCCATAGACGCCGGCGGCGAAGCGCAGGTTCTCGGCGACGGTGAGATCCCGGTACAGCCCGAGGTTCTGAGGCAGGTAGCCGATGCGCAGACGGGTGGCACGCGACGGCGGGGATCCGAACAGGGCGACGCTCCCGGAGGTCGGCTCGAGCAGGCCGAGCACCATCCGCATGAGCGTGGTCTTGCCGGCCCCGTTGGCTCCGAGGAGGCCGACGATCTCTCCTCGGTCGACGCGCAGATCGACGGCGTCCACCGCGGTGAACCTGCCGAAGCGGCGGGTGAGGGAGCGTGCCTCCAGGGCGGTCACGACGGTCCCTCCTCTACGGCGAGCGACGCTGCGATGACCACGTCCTCCAAGTCGGGGCGCACCCCGCCGGGATCGCCGCCCGGCCGCCACTCCCGCCACCGAGCGCCGCGCGGCCATGCCAGCGACGGGTCGGAGGGGCGGTCGACGTCGACGATCGACCCGGCCAGCGAGGAAGAGACCTGGGCGGGGGTGCCCGAGAGCAGCACCCGGCCGCGGTGGAGGACGACGACGGTCGAGGCTCGCTCCGCCTCGTCGAGGTAGGTGGACGCCACGAGGAGCGCGGCCTGCTCGCCGGCTGCGGCGGCGAGCAGGCGCCACACTTCGGAGCGGCTCACCGGGTCGACACCGGTGGTGGGCTCGTCGAGGACGATGAGGTCGGGGGAGGGCAGCATTCCCATGATCACCCCGAGCTTCTGGCGCATCCCGCCGGACAGCTCCCGTCCGAGACGGTCGCGAAACGAGGCGAGGTCGGTGCGCTCGAGGAGTCGGTCGGCCCGCTCCCTCCAGTGCCGCAGCCGGTAGGCCCTGGCGACGAAGTCCAGGTTCTCGGCCACCGTGAGGTCCTGGATGGTGCCGGAGCCGGTGGGCACGAAGGCGATGCGGCGCGGGTCGGGCCGGCTCACCTCACCGCGATGGGGCACCGGGATGCCGGCGAGCACCCGCAGCAGAGTGGACTTGCCGGCGCCGTCTCCTCCCACCACCACGGTCACCTCTCCCGCCGGTGCGGCCACCGTGACCCCGTCGAGGGCGCGGGCCGCCCCGTAGTCGACGGTCAGGTCGCGTACTCCCCAGGTCACATCGACACCTCCTCGACGGGGCGCGACCTGGCCGGGGCGAGGTCGCGGCGGAACCGGAGCACGGCGATCCCGAAGACGACCACGGCGAGTACGACCAGAGCCAGGTACGGGAAGGCGAGGGCGTCGAGCGGGGTGGCCTTGAGGAAGATACCCCTGGCGATCATCGTGAAGTAGGTGAGGGGCAGCAGGTAGGCGATCCAGCGGATGCCGGGCGGCATCGAGTACAGCGGGAAGATCATCCCCGAGAGCAGCACCTGGGGCAGCAGGGTCATGATCGCCAGTTGAATCGCCTCTCCCTGGGTGCGGCTCAGCGTGGAGATCAGCACGCCGATGCCGAGCACGGCGAAGAGGAAGAGGAAGACACCCGCGGCGAAGGCGAGCACCGATCCCCGGAACGGAACGTCGAACAACCACAAGCCGACGATGGTGATCACTGCCAGGTCGACGAGTCCGACGAGGAAGTAGGGGGCGATCTTGCCGGCGATCACGTCCCGAGGGCGCAGCGGCATCACTGCGAGCTGTTCGAGCGTGCCGTCCTGGCGCTCGCGGACCACGCCGAGGCTGGTGACCACGGTTCCCATGGCGAGGAGCACGAGGCCGATCAGCGCGGGCACCATGACCGCCGACGTGCTGAGGTCGGGGTTGAAGAGGATCTCGACCGCGACGTCGTCCGGGAGGGCTCCGGCGCGGCGCAGGGCCGACTGGGCGGTGAACAACTCGGTGCCGTCCACGTAGACGGTCGGGTCCTCCCCGGTGACGATCGCGACCACGGCGTCCCCGTCCCGCAGCAGGGTCTCGGCCGTTTCGGCAGTGGCGGATGGGTCGATCTCCACGACGTCGAATGGCTCCTGCAGCGCACGAGCCGCCTGGTCGGCTGCGGGCCCTAGCACCGCGGTCCGGATCTCGGGGATGTCGAAACGGGCCGCGTACCCGAAGACGATCAGCAGCATGATCGGCAGCATGATCATCATGGCCAGGGTTCGCTTGTCGCGCCGAACCTGCCGGAACTCCTTCAGGATCATCGCCAGCATGGCGGAGCCTCTCCCTGATTCATCGAGTGTTGAATTCCTGTCAGCATAGCGTGCGCACAGTCCTCAGGGACGCACGCGACGAGCCCCGGCACGGCGGGCCGCCCTGCGGATCGCCCGCCGGGCGAGCAGGCCGAGCGTCACAGGCGCAGGGAGCGGAACGGTGGCCTTGACCACGCCCTGGCCCTCGGCCTTGAAGGCCGCTCCGAGCTTGCCGAGCATGTGCTGGATCGTGTGGTTCTCGGCGAAGCACAGGCCCTCGAGCCTGCGCCCGCCGCCGCGGTGAGCGATGACGGCGACCACCTCGAGGAGGAGCGTTCCGATGCCGCGGCCGTGCGCGTCGTCGGCGACGACGACGGCGAACTCGGCGGTCGCCGGATCATCCGGATGCCGAACGAAACGGGTGACGCCGAGGCCCCGGTCGCTCCCGTCGGGATTCCGGCTGCCTGCCACCCAGGCGACGTGTCCGACCTGATCGATCTCCGTGAGGTACTGCAACTGGCGGGCGCTCAGGCGCGCCATAGGCGCCAGGAACCGCTGGTACCGGGAGGTCTTCGACAGGTGGGCGAACCCTTCGCTGAGGGCGGCCCGGTCGGCCGGGCGGATCGGGCGGATCAGGACGGTGCCGCCGTCGCGCAGCCGGAACCACAGCACGCCCCGGTCGTCGGGCCCGGCGGGCACCCCTACGGGACGCCGGCCCGGCCCGCACACGAGCCGGGCCGGCGGACGGCGTCTCACGAGCCGCTCTTCTCGGACTCCTCCTTGGCGAGCTCGCGTCGCAAGACCTTGCCGACGAAGGTCTTCGGCAACTCGTCGCGGAACTCGATCGCCCTCGGCACCTTGAAGCGCGCCAGACGCTCCGAGCAGAACGCGATGAGCTCCTCGGCGCTCGCCGCCGCCCCTTCCTCGAGGACGACAAAGGCCTTGACCCGCTGGTCGGCGCCGCCGGGCGGGATGCCGATCACCCCGGCCTCGAGCACCGCAGGGTGCTCGACCAGGGCGTCCTCGATCTCGCGGGGATACACGTTCATGCCGCCCGCGGCCAGGATGAGATCCTTCTTGCGGTCCACGATCCGGAAGAAGCCGTCGTCGTCCATCACCGCGATGTCCCCGGTGTGCAGCCAGGTCCTGCCGGACTCGTCGGTGCGCAGCGCCGCGGCGGTCTCGTCGGGCCGATTCCAGTACCCGGCCATGATCTGCGGGCCGGAGATGCACAGCACCCCGCGTTCCCCGGGAGGCAGCTCGCGGGTCTCGGTGTCCTCGTCCACGATCCGGCAGTCGGTGGACGACATCGGGATCCCGATCGTGCCCAGCCGGTCCTCGCCGGCGAGCGGGTTGCAGTGGGTCACCGGCGACGCCTCGCTGAGGCCGTAGCCCTCCACGAGTCGGCCTCCCGTCACGTCCTGGAACCTGCGCTGCACGTCCGGAGGCAGTCCGGCGGCGCCGCTCAGGCACTGCTTGATCGAGGAGAGGTCCGCCTTGCCGGAGGTCACCAGCGGGTGCGACGCGATGGCTGCATACAACGCCGGCACGCCCGGGAAGAGCGTCACCTCGTGCTTTTCGATCGCCTCGATGAGCATCTTCAGGTCGCGCGGGTCGGGGAGGATCACCTGCAGGTAGCCCCGGTCGATCGAGTGGTTCATCGACACGGTCATCCCGTAGGAGTGGGTGAGCGGGAGTGCGCTCATCATGACCTCTTCACCCTCGACGAGCCCGGTAGACCAGGCCTGGGCCTGCTTGGCGTTGGCGACCAGGTTGCGGTGGAGGAGCACGGCGCCCTTGGGCACGCCGGTGGTCCCGCCGGTGTACATGAGCACCGCCGGATCCTCGCCGCCGACGTCCACCGGATCCGGCACCGGCGGGACGCCGGAGATCAGGTCCTTCCACCACACCGCCTTGTCGTCACCGGACAGGTCGACGCGGTGCCCGCCCTTGCGTTCCTTCAGGAGCGTGAACAGCAGCCGCAGCGGCTGAGGGAACTGCTCCTTGATGTTGGTGACCACGACCCGCTCGACGGGGGTGCCGGCGATCCCGTTGCGGACTCGCTCGTACATGAGGGACATGCACACCGCGAACCGCGACCCGGCGTCCGACGCCTGGTGGCGGAACTCGGCGGCCGTGTACAGCGGGTTCGAAGGGACCACCACCCCCCCGGCACGCCAGATCGCCTCGTAGGCGATCACCACCTGGGGGCAGTTGGCGGCGAACACCGACACCCTGTCTTCGGGCTCGAGCCCCAGGCTCTGCAGCGCCGCCGCCATGCGATCGACATGGCGGTCGAGCTCGCCGTAGGTCGTGGTGCGTCCGAAGAAGCTGATCGCCGGCGCCGCCGGCCGCTCGGCTGCGGTGGCCCGCAGCAGGGCGTCGAGGCGGACATCCGGGATGTCGACGCTTGCAGGAACTCCGGGGTCGTAGTGGCGGTGCCACGGTCGCGCGTCCATGCGGTTCGTCTCCTATCGGGTCCCGATCTCCTCAGTTTCCGGTGCCGACCATGAACGGCCAGGGGCGAAGGGCACATCGCCCCTGGGTGTCAGTCGCCCGGCGGGCGGTGACCCGTTTGGACCGCGATGGCGCGCCACTTGACCGCCACGATGAGCGCGGGGAGCAGCAGAGCGATCGGCCAGAGCGAGTCTGCGATCGCAGCGACTCCGATGTAGCCGAGCACCATGGCGAGCGACCAGCGATACGGCTCGCACCCGTCGCAGGCGAATGCCACGATCGCGGCTGCCACGAGGAGCGGCACGCCGATCACCACACCCATCCACCACTCCGGGACCAGCCGAAGCGGCGAGAAGAGGTGGATCACCAGGCCGGCGACGAGGAACGGCGGGAAGACCCAGTGGATGCGATCACCCATCATGGTCGCAGCATCACAGGATCACGCGGCGGCGGCCAGGGTCGGAGGACCCGGGGTGGTTCGAGCGGCTAGCCTCGTCCCACCACCTGCGAGGAGGTCTCATGCTGAGGAACGGATCGAGCGGCCCGGAGGTCGAGGAGCTGCAACGGGCGCTCCTGCGCAAGGGCATCAACCCGGGCCCGGCCGACGGTGTGTTCGGCCCCAAGACCGAAGAGGCGGTTCGCCGCTTCCAGGAGCGCGCCGGCCTCGAGAGCGACGGCATCGCCGGGCCGAAGACGATGGCGGCGCTCGAGGAGAAGGCCGCGGCCGGTGCCCCTCCGAAGGAGGACGAGGACCCGGGCCAAGGGACTCCCAAACAGGCGCTCTGATCTAGTCAGCCGGCGACGCCCCCGACCGGGGGCGTCGCCACGTCACGGACCCGGCGGAGCGACGAGGTGGCGGTGCAGCACCGGCCACAACGTGTCCTTCGCCAGCGCGTCCCGCATCGACTCCAGCGTGGTGAGGAAGGCCGGCACGGCGGCTGCAGTGCTGAGAGGATTGGGCCGGATCTCGGCGAGGACCTCCGAGTCGAACGGCATATACTCCTGGCCCGCGAAGACCGGT
>CAYXHU010000068.1:0-7224 GCA_964464675.1 uncultured Acidimicrobiia bacterium | reverse complement strand
CGGGGTGCACGGTGCGTTCCGTGAGAGCCGTGATGATGCCGGCAGGGCCTCCACCGATGATCACGGTGCCCTGTTCCATGCCTGAGCCTCCTCGTGTGCGACGGCACCGGCGGGGCGCGCCGATGCGAACGGTGTCGCCACCATTGCAGCGGCGTGGTGTCACGAGTCTTCAACGCCTTGTTCAACGGGAGTTCAACGGCGCAGGCGAGAGCCCCTCCCGGCGCAGGTGCTCAGAGGTAGTCGGCGATCCTGTCCGGGTACTCGGGGAAGTACCGGGCGATCACGCCGAGCTCGAAGCTGCGCAGGATCGACTCCTTCGGTTCCCGGTCGAGCAGGAATCGGAACGAGGCCGCGACGAGGTGCTCGGGCGAGGTGCCGAGGCCGAGCCGATCGACGTCGGCGGGGGACGCGGTGACCTCGTGGGTGGTGGACGACCCGGTCTCGGACACCGTGACCCGAAACCGGTCGCCGTCGAGCGTGGTGACGTTGATATCCGCCATGCGCGACACCCTATCGCGATGGCGGTCTTTCGGGATCGAGCGCAGGGAGCCCATCGAACGAAGCAGCGGCGGTCGTGAGCGGGATCAGACTTTCGGAGACGGTGTCAGCCCATTCCACCGGGATCGCCTTGCCAGCCCCGGCGACGGCATCAACACCGACGACGAGATGGGTGACCGCCCCGGTGGGATCCACGACGATCTCGGCGAGCGGGCCGATGCGATCCCCGCCGGCGGTGGCGACCGGGGAGTCGGCGCGCACCGCGACCGCACGCGCCGGGATGTTGTGAACCCGCTTTCCCGGTGCGGTGACGACATCGGCGGCTTCGACGAGCCTGAGTTGCCCGTGGTTCCCCCTCAGATTGCGGCTCCCCTTCCTACCCGTTGCGCCGTTGGCCGAAACACTTGGTTTCGAGCTGTTCGGAGGCCGGGTATGCGAACCGGTGAAGTCGATGCACGGGGAGTAGCGCGTGACCACCGAACCAGACGCAACCAAAGCACCCGAACCCGCCGTCGAGTACCGGGGGACCGGCTTCTACGTGACCCTCGTGGGGATCCTGGTCGCCGCGGTGCTGCTGCTCGTCTTGGCGGTGCAGAACACCCAGACGGTGACGCTCTCGTTCCTGGGTTTCGACATCGACATGCCGCTGTTCGCCGTCGTGGTCGGTGCCGCCATCTTCGCCATCGTGCTCGACGAGCTCGTCGGTCTCGTGTGGCGGGCTCGACGCCGGCGCAGGCTGAGCGAACGGGCCGAACTGCAGAGACTTCGATCCGAGGGTGCCCCGCCGCAGGACGAGGTCGAACATGCTGAGGCGACCGCGCCCGCAGCCATCGATGAGGGCGCCGATGCAGAGGAAACGGCCGGCTGATCAGCCGGCCGTTCAATGCTCGCCCGGGATCCGTCCTCTAGCGTTCGCCCGGAGCGAAGGAGGATCGTGGACTCCCTGGTGCTCGTCCACGGCGCCGGCAGCGGGCCTTGGGTCTTCGACGACTGGGGCCTCCCCGGCGCCGTCGCGGTGGACCTGCACGCCGGGCTCGACGTGGCCCATGCCTCGATGGCCGACTATGCGGAGCGGGTCGCAAGGGCAACCGATGCGGTCGCAGGGTCCTGCGGTGTGGTCGGCTGGAGCATGGGTGGCCTGGTGGCGATGATGGCGGCGATCGTCCGTGCCCCCGCGGCGCTCGTGGTCGTCGAGCCGAGTGCCCCGGCCGAGATCCAAGGGCGGAATCGGGACGTCCCGTTGCGCTCCGGCACCTTCGATCCGGAGGATGCGTACGGCCGCTTCCCGCCGGGTGTGGCGGCTCGTCCCGAGTCGCTGCTCGCCCGTGCGGAACGCAAGCGGGGCATCTCGATTCCTTTGGTCCCGTGCAGGATGCTCGTGGTGTACGGGGCCGACTACGCCGGGGAGCGCGGGCGGCCGGTGGCGGCGCGATACGGGGCCGACGAGCGCGGATTCCCGGATCTCGGCCACTTCGAATTGATCACGAGCCCGGCGGTCCGGGACGCGGTCCTCGCCTGGCTGGGGTGACGCAGCCCAGGTCTTCCCATCACAGCAGCACACATCGGCTATGGTTCTTCCAGCACCTCCTGCGTAGGAGCCCCCGGCCCTTTCGGTTCGACTGCGACCTGGACTCTCCTCGGCATGGTCCAGGTGTGGACAATCGAAAGGCAGACAATGAACCTCTACGTGGGGAACCTCCCCTACAACTTCACCTCCGACGACCTGAACAAGCTGTTCGCTCCGTTCGGGACCGTCACCTCCGCCCAGGTCATCTCCGACCGGGACACCGGCCGTTCCCGCGGCTTCGGCTTCGTCGAGATGCAGAACGCGGACGACGCCCGCAAGGCCATCAGCGAGCTCAACTCGGACACCGACGGCCGTCGCCTGACGGTCAACGAGGCCCGTCCCCGCACGGAGCGGTCCAGCCGGCCCCGCTGGTAGGGGGATCCGCCGTGACCGACGAACAGACGTATCGCACCCGCGGCACGGTGACCACCGTGCTGCGGGATGCCAAGTTCCTCGTCGAGACCGATCAAGGCACCGAAGTGATCGCCAGGGCCGCCGGGCGGATGCGCCGGGGCCGCAAGATCCGCATCCTCCCCGGAGATGCGGTAGAACTGGAAGTGTCCCTGTACGACCCCACGAAGGGTCGGATCGTGTGGCGGCATAGGTGAGGCAGTCGGGGTGAGTTCGCGTCCCTGGAAGCTCGACGGGCACCAGCGGATCCGGCTCGGGAAGATGACCCATCCGGTGCGCGGGTTCCTGCACGGCGTGGCGGCGATCCTCTCGGTGGTCGGTGCGACGTTGATAACGGTGCTCACCTCGGGCGACATGGCGCGGCGGGTGTCGCTGCTGGTGTTCGGTCTCAGCCTGGTCGGGCTCTACACCGTGAGCGCGCTCTACCACTCGATCCCGTGGCGGGAGGTGTGGAAGCGGCGCTGGCAGCGTATCGATCACACGATGATCCACGTGCTCGTCGCCGGCACCTTTACCCCGATCGCCTACATCGTGCTCGACGGATGGCTCCGGGTGGGCACCCTCGGGGTCCAGTGGCTGATCGTGGTCATCGGCGCGGTGCACAACTTGGCCCTGGACCGCCCGGTGCGCGCCGCGTCGATCGCCTTGCAGACCACGCAGGGCTGGCTGGCACTGGTGTTGCTGTGGCCGCTCGCAGACCGCCTGCCGTGGCCGGCGATCATGCTGATCGTGATGGGCGGCGTGTTCTACACGGTGGGCATGGTGGTGATGGTCACCGGCCGGCCCCGGCTCTGGCCCCGGTTCTTCTCGTCCCACGAGGTGTTCCATGTGCTGGTCGTCGCCGCCAGCAGCGTGCATTTCGCCGCCATCGCCGGCTACGTGGCCGGGTACGGCCTCGCCTGAGGCTCCGGTCGAGGCGACGCTTGGGATGGCCCCGCATGCCCGCGTGGGTGGCGAACCCCCATTCCCTGCTAATGTCCCCAGGCCGCACCGGGTGGAGGCCAGCGCATCGTCGCTTCCCCGGTGGCGACACGGCACGATTCTCTTCCGGTTGGACTGCCTCGTCGGCCGACTCTCGATCCCGTAGGTGACCCTGCACGGTCGAGCGAGAGACCGGCACATTCCCTCGACTTCCCCATTGGGGCCAGGAGTACTCATGACCTATCCGTTCGCCCGTCTCGGGCTTCCCGAACCGCTCGTCCGCGCCCTGTCCGAGCGCGGTGTGGTCGAGCCGTTCCCCATCCAGACCGTCACCATCCCGGACGTCGTCGCAGGGAGGGACGTCTCCGGCAAGGCACCGACCGGCTCCGGCAAGACGCTCGCGTTCGGGCTCCCACTGCTCGCCTCCGTGGAGCCTGCCCCTCGGAATCGTCCCCGTGCCCTGATACTGGCTCCCACCAGGGAGCTTGCCGAGCAGATCAAGCGTGAGTTGGCTCCGCTCGCCGCAGCGGTCGGCCGCGGCGTGCTCGCGGTGTACGGGGGGGTGGGGTACGGCCCGCAGACGGCTGCGCTGCGCAAGGGTGTGGACGTGCTCGTCGCCACTCCCGGACGCCTCGAAGACCTCATCGCCCAGGGAGCCGTGGATCTCGGCATGGCCGACATCGTCGTGGTCGACGAGGCGGACCGGATGGCCGACATGGGGTTCCTCCCCGCGGTGCGCCGGATCCTCGACCGCACCTCGCGACTGCGTCAGATGCTGCTGTTCTCGGCCACCCTCGACGGCGATGTTGCGGTGCTGATCCGCGACTACCAGCGGAACCCGGTGCGGCACGAGGCGGGGACCGTGGAGCCCGAGACGGTCGATGCCCGCCACCACTTCTGGCTGGTGGAGCACGCCGACCGCGTTCAACACACGGCGGAGGTCGTCGGAGCGCAGGGCCGCTCCATCGTGTTCACCCGCACCCGTCATGGTGCCGACCGGCTGGCACGGCAACTCGGCAAGCTGGGGATCGGGGCGGTTGCGCTGCACGGAGGGCGATCGCAGAGCCAGCGCACCCGGGCGCTCGACGCGTTCGCGTCGGGCCGTGCCGAGGCGCTGATCGCCACCGACGTGGCCGCCCGCGGCATCCACGTCGATGCGGTCGCTTCGGTCGTCCACTTCGATCCGCCCGCCGACCACAAGGCCTATCTGCATCGTTCCGGCCGCACGGCTCGCGCCGGGGCCACCGGGACAATCGTGAGCCTGGTGACCGCCGCCCAACAGCACGAGGTCCGCCGGATGCAGCGTGACCTGGGCGTGGACTCCCCGATCGAGGCTCCGAGGATCGGTGCGCTCCACGACGGGGGGCATCGCGTCGCCGGCCCTGCTGCCGGCCGGCCGGGATCGGATCGTCCGGCGGCGCAACCTGCCGCGGCTCCCGGGAATCGCTCGGCCCGGCCGGTTCAGGGGGGCCGGAGTCTCTACGTGGCGAATCTGCCGTGGGAGACCACCCGCGACGATCTGCACCGTTTGTTCGGGCGGCACGGGCAGGTGCATCAGACGACGATCGTCGTCGACCGGCGCACCGGGCGCTCCAGGGGATTCGGCTTCGTGGAGATGGCCACACCGGCGGCGGAGCACGCGGTCGAGGCGCTGCACGGCTCGGTGCTGGGCAGTCGGACCCTCACGGTGCGGGTCGCTCGCCCGAGGAGCCCTCGCAGGGCCTGACCCCGGATCGACGCGCGATGCTCCGGGATACTGCGTTGCCTGCGGCGTGTCCGGTCAGCGCAGGTCGCTCGCCCTGAGACCCGAAGAGGGGTGGCGCAACCGGCACAGTGCCAGCTTCTCGAGTTGACGGATCCGCTCACGGGTCAGGTTGAACTCTGCGCCGATCTCCTCGAGGGTGCGGGGGTCCTCGGAGTCGAGTCCGAAGCGCATCCGCAGGATGCGCTGTTCGCGGACGGGCAGATGGGCGATGAGGCGGCGCAGCTGCTGGGCGGTGTCGGAGACGCCGGCGGCCTCGGCCGGATCGACGGCGTCGTCGTCCGGGATGAAGTCGCCGAGCTCGGCGCCGTCGTACCCCACGGGATGCTGCATCGAGACCGTCTGCTCGACGCGCAGCGCCACGTCTACTCGCTCCGGATCGAACCCGGTTGCTTCGGCGATCTCGTGTGGCTCGGGTGGGCGGCCCAGAGAGGTCTCCAGCTGTTCCTGGGCACGGCGCACCGCCCTGATGGCGTCGTGGACGTGGACCGGGACCCGCACCATGCGGGCTTTGTCGGCGATCGCTCTGGTGATCGCCTGGCGGATCCACCAGGTGGCGTAGGTGGAGAACTTGAAGCCCTTGCGCCAGTCGAACTTCTCGACGGCGCGAATCAAGCCGAGATTGCCCTCTTGGATGAGGTCGAGGAGCCCGATTCCGGGGGTGTGGGCGTAGCGGCGGGCGTTGGCGACCACCAGGCGCAGATTGGCGACCGTGAACGCTTCCTTGGCGTCGCGCCGTGCCCGCATGGCGCGACGCAGCTCGATCTCGTCGGATGCCGTGGGGTCGGCGATGCCTCGGATCCGCTCGATGGTCGCGGCGGCGTCCTCCATCTGTTGGGCGAGGGCGATCTCCTGGTCGGCGGTGAGCAGGTCGTAGCGAGCCATCGAGCTGAGGTACTGGTCGACCGAGTCTCCGGCGAGGGCTCCATGGTCGGTCGGCGCCTGGGCGTCCCGGCGTCGGGAGCCGCTCGACCTCGTGGCGGGCTGCGGCTTCCCGGCGTCGCGGGAGAGGGGCTTCGGCGCGGTCATGCGTTCCGCCCGGCGGTGTGTCGGTGGTTCATGGCGGGCATCTCGGCCCGCTCAACTGCTGAGGGGGCATGCCAGGTTCACGTGGAGCCGTCGTCCGGCAATGGTCCTGCCGTGGGTGGCGGAGATGGCGCTCCGGGCGGCCGAGGCCGAGGACATCTCGACGCAGCCGAATCCGCGCGACAGGCCGGAGAGCCGGTCACAGGCGATCCGGGCGCTGGTCACGTCGCCGTGTTCTGAGAACAGGGCGTGCAGTTCGTCCGACGAGATGGTGAACGCGAGGTTCCCGACGAGGATGCTGGCGGCCATTGCGGGCTCCTTCGGAAGCGAGGGTCCGTCGCGAGTGGACACCCCGCAAGATCGTCCAGGAGGTGTCGCCATTCGATCGAGGGGCGGTCCCTTGGACCCTGCGGCGACTTCGCTCGACGGAAGTAGGAGCAAAGACCGGCGCCGCACGCCTTCGACGTGCGCCTGCTCACGATAGCGCCGACGGCGCGGTTGCACGCCTGTCGCCGGCCGGTGGGGTGCTCCGTGGATGGCGAGATGGGGCTGCGCGTCTACCGGGAGCGCTCGGCTTCGTCCCGTTCCTCGAGGCGCCGTCGTTCGGCTGCATCGCGGTCCCGGAGGCGCTCCTGCTCGGCCGTCTCGTGATCACGCCGCCGCTGCGCCTCGGCCTCGTCGCGTTCCCGGCGCTGCCGCTGCTCCGGGGTCTCTTCGTGGGCGGTGGTGGTCACGACGGGGCTCCTTTGGGGTACGGACTGGAGCGTACCCGGCGGCAGACCGTGAGACCGTGCCTGCGGGACCGGCTCTCGTGCTGCGGCTAACCGCTCCGCCGCGCAAGGAGTCGCGCCCTCGTCGGACTCCTCCATCCCGAGCCCGGGAGAGGGCGGACCCTGCCGTCCTACGGCCCGTACACCAGCCGCCCGCGGATCTCCGTGCCCCGGGCCGCAGCGCCGCCGGTGAAGCGCCCGTCTCGCCAGACGACCAGGTACCTGTTCGAGTCCGGCCCGTAGGCGATCGCCGGCTGGTATTCGTCGGA
>CAYXHU010000067.1:1391-7241 GCA_964464675.1 uncultured Acidimicrobiia bacterium | reverse complement strand
TTCCACCTGGTGCTCCCCAACCACGACTACATCGCCCATGCCGTCTCCGAGGACGGGCTGGCCTGGCGCCGGGTGGAGAACGCTCTGTTCATCTCGGATCCCGGGAATTGGGACGACGACATGCTCTGGACGGTGCACGTCTCCCCGGACCCGCATCGCCCCGGATCGTGGCGGATGTTCTACACCGGGCTGTGCATGCGGGAGCGGGGACGGGTGCAGCGCATCGGCGTCGCCCGCAGCGACGACCTCTACCGCTGGGAGCGGGATCGGTCCGGTGCCTGGCCGCTGGAGATCTCCGGGGACCATTACGAGCACAGTCTGGACGAGGGCCGCAACTGGGTGAGCTTCCGTGATCCCTTCTACGTTCGGCACGGGGGCCGGGGCTACCTGCTGGCCGCCGGGCGAGTCAAGGACGGACCGCTGATCCGCCGAGGCTGCGTGGCGCTCGCCGAGGAGGTGAGCCCCGACCGCTTCGAGTTCCTGCCTCCCCTGTATCACCCGCACCGCTACGACGACGTGGAGGTCCCCGGCGCCTTCGCGGTGGGCGACCGGGTGTACGTGATCGGATCGATTCGCGAGGACGTGAAGGTCCACTACTGGTACGCCGACCGCTTCGAGGGCCCGTACCTGAACTTCGCCGACAACGTGCTGCTGCCCCAGGGCAACTATGCGGCCAGGATCTGCCGAGTGGGCGACACCCTGCTGGTCTGGAACTTCTTCTTCACGGGAGGCCACGTCCGCGGAGACCACTTGCTCCCACCCCCCAAGGAGATCTCGGTCACCGATGCCGGCGAGCTGCGGCTCGCCAGCTACCGCGCCTTCGACGACAAGGTGGTCGGTACGCGCCGGGGCGCGGACGTGGGCGGGCTCACGCCTCTCTTGGGAGCCGAAGGGGCGAGCGCCGCATGGGACGGGGACCTGTGCCGGCTCTCCTCTCCCAGTGGCTTCGAGACCTTCGTGCTCGCCGGCGAGCATCGTGACTTCCGCCTCGCGGGGACGATCGACGTGCGCCGCCCCGGCAAGCTCGGCCTGGTGATGCACATCGACGGAGACGGCGACGGGTACTTCGTCTCGCTGGATCCTGCCAAGGGGATCGCCCAGATCCGTTACTGGGCGACCAACCCGTTGGGCGACTTCGAGGACCGTTTTGAGTACCGCCAGCTGCAGGCGGCCCACTTCGTCCCCCGCCCCGGGCCGATCCCGTTCGCCCTCATCAGCTACGGGAGCTACCTGGAGCTGTCGCTGTACGGAGAGGTGCTGCTGACGCTGGCCGACGAGCGAAGGAGGGAGGGCCGCGTGGGCTTCTACCTGGAGTCGGCCGAATGTGAGGTCACCGGGCTCACCGTCGAGACCCTCGCCTCACCACCCGAAGAGCCGTACGTGGCCCAGAACCCGATGCTGCGCACATGACGGGGGCCCGTTCGGCGAACAACGGGCCCCGAGCGGCTAGTGCCCCGTCCAGAAACCTTTGGCGAGGTTCCCGGACAGAGCACTAGATCGTGACGGCTACTCGCCGGCGGTGATCTCCTTGCGTTCTCCGGGGACGACGGAGACCTTGTGGGGCTTGGCCTCCTCGCGCATGGGGATGGTCACCGTGAGCACGCCGTTGTCGTATGAGGCCGTGACCTTGCCGGTGTCGAGCCGGTCGCCGAGACGAACCTCCCGGCGATGGGTCCCCGACGGACGCTCGCGCAGGAGCCACGTCGCTTCCTCGGTGTCCTCGATGCCGCGTTCCGCGGTGACGGTCAGCAGGCCGCCCTCCACGGTGAGGTCGACATGCTCCGGGTCCACCCCGGGCAAGTCGAACCGCAGCGTGTAGACACCCTCCTGCTCGAAGGCATCCATGGGCATGATCCCGCCGCGCCAGCGGCCGCCGAACGAAGTCGTCATCCGATCCA
Source organism: uncultured Acidimicrobiia bacterium (assembly GCA_964464675.1). Classification (GTDB taxonomy): domain Bacteria; phylum Actinomycetota; class Acidimicrobiia; order Spongiisociales; family UBA11373; genus CAYXHU01. The sequence goes on along the minus strand of CAYXHU010000067.1, from coordinate 5,343 downwards.
TCTCCTCGAACGGATCCATGAAGCGCAGCATGTGCCACCACTCCTCTCTCGATGCACGCACTTCCCGGGCCGGGCTGGTTCATCCCGTACACCCAAGGGAACGTTCATATAATCTATATATAGCAGACTCAGATATTGGGATCAAGGTCTGCAGTGCCGGCAGTCTCCGGCGCCCATACGAAAACGAGCCCGCTCAGCAGCAAGGGCACCCCGGCCACCACGAACCCCCATCCCCACAGGGCGGCGTCCGCCATGGCTCCCAGCACCAGCGGCCCGACGATCCAGCCCACGTCGTTCGCCATGCGGAACACCCCGGCGGCGATCCCCTCGGCACCGTCGGGTGCCAGGTCGCCCACCATTGTCGGCAGTGGCACCGAGGCCAGCCCCACGGTCAGGCCGGCGAGCCCCGAGACCGCCAGCAGCCCCCACAGCGAGGACGTCGTGCCGTAGAGAGCCACCGATGCCGCCACCAACACGACACCGGCCAGGGTGACCGGCTTGCGCCCGACGCGGTCCACCAGCCGTCCCGTGGGGAGCATCGCCACCACCGACGTGAGCGAGCTGGCGCTCACCACCCCACCGATCGCCGTGGCGCTCAGACCGGCGACCTCGTCGGCGTACACCGGCAGCAGCGCGTTGCGCGCCCCGGCTCGCAGGAAAAACAGCGAGAACCCCAGCAGCATGACGCCCAGGAACACCGGCCTCCGCAGCAGGCCGGCGGCCATCGCCAGCGACTCCCGCACGGTGTGGGTCTCGGGGTCGTCGTCGTGCACGACCGCCAGGATCACCGGGATCAGTGCGAGCCCGACCACCGCCTGCGCCCAGAACGGGGTGCGCAGGTCGCCGAGGTCGGCCAGCACCCCGCCGACGAACGGCCCGACCGACGCACCGGCGACGATGCCGGTCTGCAGGACCCCGGTGGCCCGCCCCAGCACCTCCTTCGGGGTGATCCGCAGCAGGTACTGGTTGGCGGCCACCCCCAGGCTGGCGACGCCGATGCCTTGCACGGCCCGCGCCGCGAGCACCAGCCAGAACTCCGGCGCGGCGGCGGCGACGGCGGCTCCCGCGGCGATCACGATCGTCGAGGCGATCGACACCCGCCGCGCCCCGAAGCGATCCGCCCCCATGCCGCCCCAGAACCGGAACAGGAGCCGGCCGGCGGCGAAGACCGAGACGAGCGCGGCCGCAGCGGCGAGGCTCACCTCGAACTCGTCGGCGAAACCGGGGATCACCGGGACGATGAGCGTCATGTTCATGACGGTCAACGCCACCGTGACCGACAAGGCGGTGATGGCCGTCATGCTGAAGGTCCGCGGCGGGACGCTCACCCGCCCCAACCTAGACCTCCCTCCCGGCACGCCCCGCGGGTGCTAGAACCGTGGCGGGATCCGAGCGCGGCGGAGAGGAGCATCAGGATGCAGCCACCACAAGGGCCGCCGGAGCGGGGCAGCGGCCGGCCGTACTTCGAGCTTCCCGACCTGGGCACCCACGACCCGTCGGGCGCTTCCATCGTTCACATGGACGACTACCCGAGCTACCAGATCGCCGCCGGGCTGTTCTTCCGCCCGGTGTTCGCCGAGAACCTCTCCCTCAACTTCGTCACCTTCCCGCCCGACAGCGGGTTCCCCTCCCACTCCCACCCCGAGGAGCAGATCAGCATCGTGCAAGAGGGTGAGATGGAGATCATCGTCGGCGATCTGACCAGGAGGGTCGTGCCCGGAGACGTGATCGTGTTCCCGCCCAACGTGCCGCACTCCGGCACCACCTACGAGCACCACTGCCGGATCATCGACATCTTCTCGCCGGCGCGGACCGGTATCCGGGACGTCATCGCTGGAGCCGATCCCGTGCGATCGGCCGACATGGACCGCTGGTGGCGGGCCGAGGCCTGAGGCCGGCCACGAACCGAGACCGAGAACGCAGGCGAAGCCCGCTTCCCATCCGCTGAACCCTTAGGCTGATCCCGGAAGGAAGGTGACATGCTGCGCCACGTTGTCCTGTTCAACTGGAAGCCGGAGACCCCGCCCGAGACGATTCGCCAGATCGAAGAGGCGTTTTGTGCGCTGCCCGCCAAGATCCCGGAGATCATCGGGTTCGAGTGGGGCACCGACGTGAGCGTCCAGGGATTCGACCGCGGCTTCACCCACTGCTTCGTGGTCACCCTCGCCTCGGAAGCCGGCCGGGACGTCTACCTGCCCCATCCCGACCACGCCGCCTTCATCGCCCTGAGCAGACCGCACGTCGAGCAACTCCTGGTGGTGGACTACCACCCCCAGATGGTCGACGCCTGATCTACGGGCGCCGCCCAGAGCCGGTAGCCTGGCGCGCGGGCTCGCTCCCCGGGAGCGGAGCACACAGAAGGAGTCGCGCGATGCTCAAGGCCGCCCAGGTCGGACTCGGCTGGTGGGGAAGCCAGGTCACCAAGGTTCTCCAGGGAAGCGTGAAGCTCGAGATCGTCTGCGGGGTCGATCCCGCCGAGGCGATCCGTGAGCGATACCACGCCGACTACGGGCTTCCCGTGCTCGCCGACTATCGCCGGGCCCTCGACGACGACGACGTGGAGGCGGTGATCCTCACGATCCCGCACCGCCTCCACGAAGAGGCGGTACTGGAGGCGGCGGCTGCCGGGAAGCAGATCTTCTGCGAGAAGCCCCTGTCGCTCTCCGTGGACAGCGCCCGCCGGATGATCGAGGCCTGCGACCGGGCCGGCATCGTGCTCGGCATCGGGCACGAGCGCCGGTTCGAACCGGCCTGGGAGGAGATCAAGCGGATGGCCGACGCAGGCGAGCTCGGCACCATCATCCACATGGAGGCGCACTGGAGCCACGACCGGTGGCTGAACATGGCGGCCGACAACTGGCGCGGCAGCAAGGAGGAAGCCCCCGCCGCCGGCTGGACGGGAATGGGAGTCCACCTGAGCGACATGATGCTCAGCCTGGCCGGCCAGGTCGTGGAGGTGCACGCCCACACGGCTCGCCGCATCCTGGCGATCCCCACCGGCGACGTGGTCTCGGCACACTTCCGCTTCGCCGATGACACGACCGGTCACGTCGCCGCCCTCTCCGCCACCCCCGACTACGCCCGGTTCGCCGTGTTCGGCAGCCATGCGTGGGCGGAGGCGCGCGAGACCCAGCACGTTGACCCGGGCGGCACCACCCACTTCTACGTCCGCCGCCGGGGAGATGCCGAACAGACCCGGCGGGACTTCGAGCCTGCCAGCCCGGTGCGCGCCGGATACGAGCACTGGGCCGACGCCGTCGCCGGGCGAGTGGAATACCGGTTCAGCAACGAGGAACGGCTCGGCAACGTCGCCGTCCTCGAGGCCGTGGTGCGCTCGGCCGAGAGCGGCAATCCCGAGCGGGTCGCCCAGTACGGCTGAGGGGTTCAGGCTGCAGCCAGGCGCTGCGCCGGCCGGCGTCTGCCCGCTAAGCCGCCGATCTCGAGGCCAGGCTCGCCGACCACACGCAGCGGCTCGCCCATGCCTTGGAGAAGCGAACCCGGCTCGAGTCGCGGGTCACCATCCTCGGGCACATGCCCTGGTGCGGGGTGCCGACCGCCACCGACCCCGTGCTCGCCACCCGGCTACCGCCCGCCGAAGTACTCCGCCAGCCTCGCCTCGGCCTCGTCGCCGAAGAGGATCTCCGCCACCTCGTTGAGGCCGCCCGACGACCGGACCACTTGGTCCGGCACCACCTGGGTGATCTTGGAGCGGCGCCGCATGAAGTCCTCGAGCTTGGTGATCATCTCGGTGCCGGCGGCAACGTGCAGCTCGACGCGCAGGTAGTCGGCGTTCTCCATGATGTCCTGGGCCATCGCCGGGTCGGCGCGGATTTCATCGAGCATCTCGAAAGCCCGCCTCCCGTACCGGCGCCACAGCCGATCCGAGAGCGGTTCGACATCCGGCTTGCGGCGCAGGTCGTACTTGCCGCCGAGCCCGATGTCGCTCGGGCCG
>CAYXHU010000067.1:0-1381 GCA_964464675.1 uncultured Acidimicrobiia bacterium | reverse complement strand
CGGTAGAACTCGTCCCGGGTCGCCTCGGCCGGCTCCCCGTACCAGTTGTGTGTGTCCTTCTCGAGCGGGACACCGAGCGCTTCGACCGCGTCGGCGACCTCCTCACCGACGTTGAGGCAGTCGGTGAGCTTGCCGCCGAAGATCGAGATGATCTTCTTGTCGTGGTCGACTTCGATGCTGTGCTTGCGGGACAGCTTGGTCCAGTCGACGTCCCGCTGGTCGCTCTCTTCTCTCTGCACCACCAGCGGCCGGACCCCGCACCGGTCGGCGATCACGTCGTCGGGGGTGAGCGGTTCGTCGAGTCGCAGCCGGGCGTTGATCTGACCGAGCAGGAAGTCCCGGTCCTCGTCGGTGACCTCGGTGTGCGGGGTGTCCACCCTCGTGTCGGTGGTCCCGATCACCGACCGGCGGCCCATCGGGATCACGTAGAAGAGGCGCTGCGTGTCGTCGAAGAACGCCAGCACCCGCTCGTTCGGAGTGATCCGGTCCACGATGAGGTGGATGCCCTTCGAGTAGACGATCCGGTGCTCGGTCACCAGGTCGAGCTGCTCGTTGAGCTCGTCGATGAAGGGCCCGGCGGCGTTGATGATCATGCGGGCCCTGCACTGCAGGGTCCGGTCGGCATCGACGTCGCGCAGCGTGACCTGCCAACCCGCATCCGTTGGTTCGGCGCCCACGAACTCGACGTAGTTGGCCGCAGCCGCCCCTGCGTCCAGGGCCGAGCGCACGAACCCGAACACGAACCGCGAGTCGTTGTCCTTCAGGTAGGCGTCGTAGTACTCGATCCCGCCCCGCACCCTGGTGAGGTCGATCGCCGGCTCCTCGCGGGCGATCTTCTTCTTGCTCAGCAATCTCGGGTAGTGCGTCTTGAAACTCCCGATCGCCCAGTAGGCGAGGCTTCCCAGCGCTGCCAGCCACGGCGGGTAGGGAGAGCTGTCGTCGAGCGCCGCCAGGAACGGGATCGGCTTGATGTTGTCCGGGTACGCCCGGATGAGCCGGTTGCGCGACACACACAGCTTGCGAACCAGGAAGAACTCGTACGTGTCCAGGTACTTGAAGCCGCCCCAGACCAGATTGGACGACTCCTGGCTCGTGAACGCCCCGAAGTCGCCGCGGTCGACCAGCGCCACCGACGCGCCGCGCCCGGCCAGCACCGCGGCGGACACGGCCCCGTTGATGCCGCCCCCCACGATGAGGGCGTCGAACGACCCTCCGTCGAGCTTCTCGAGTGCTGTGGTGCGTAGTGGCATGGGCGTCGTCACCTCGATCTAGGACGCCCTCCGACCGCCGTGGAGGGCTGCTTCTCCGGCCGCTTCACAACCTAGTGCTCTGTCCGGGAACCTTGGCGAGATTCAGGCCGAGTCAGGGGCGTCATCCGGCA
>CAYXHU010000066.1:0-7315 GCA_964464675.1 uncultured Acidimicrobiia bacterium | reverse complement strand
CGTCGCCGAGCTGTGCGGACCGCTCTTCGACGCGGTGTCCGGGGTGACGATCCCGATCGACGGAGGGTGGCACCTGCCCCGGTTCTGAAGCTCACGTACGCCTGCAGACCAGCTCTCCCATGCCGATCGGGACGTCCACGGCGTCGACGCGAGGGTCGGCGAAGGCGCGGTCGATCATCGGCTGGAGGGTCTCCCGGTGGTTGATGGTGTTGTCGGCCACCAGAAGGCCTCCGGGCACCAGGTTGGGGACCACGAGCTCGTAGCACTCCGCGTACATCTCCTTCTCGGCGTCGAGGAAGCAGAACGCGACGTCGCCGATCCCGGGGAGGTGCTCGAGGGCGTCTCCGGCGACGAGGTCGACGAGATCGGTCAGCCCCGTCTCGGCGAAGGTGGCCCGTGCCACGGCCACCTTGGCGGGGTTGTGCTCGAAGGTGGTGATCGTCCGGTTTCCGGCCCGGCACGCCAGCGCCAGCCACAGAGTGGAGTAGCCGCCGCCGGTGCCGATCTCGACGATCCGGCCCGGCGGGGCGCCGGCCGCCAGCACGGCCAGGAAGCGTCCCGTCTGAGGGAGGATCTGGCGGAGGCGCTCCAGGCGGGGTGTGCCGTCCACTTGGTCCCGGGCGTCCATCTCTTCCAGGACTCGCATGCGCCGGGCGATCTCGACGGGGATGTCGTGGAACACGGCTACACCGCCAGGTTGCCTCCGTCGACCACCATCGTATGGCCGGTGACGAAGGAGGCGGCGTCCGAACAGAGCCAGACGACCGCGCGAGCGATCTCGTCCGGGCGGCCCATCCGCCCCATCGGGTGCATCGTCGCCAGCGCCTCGGCGAGCACGGGGTCGTCGCGCAGGCGGTCGATCATCGGGGTCTCGACGGCACCCGGGTGGATCGAGTTGACCCTGATCCCCTCGGTCGCGTAGTCGAGGGCCGCGCTCTTGGTGAGACCCACGACTGCATGCTTGCTGGCCGGGTAGGGTCCGCCGGCACCCCCGGCCAGTCCGAAGGTGGATGAAGCGTTGACGATCGCCCCGCCGCCGTGGCGGACCATGTGGGCCAGCTCGTACTTCATGCAGAAGAACACTCCATCGACGTTCACCGACATCACCCTGCGCCAATGGTCGGTGGAGGTTTCGTGCAGGCGTACCCGTTGCCCTTCGACGCCGGCGTTGTTGTATGCGCAGTGGAGGCCGCCGAGCGTCGCTACGACCGCATCTACTAAGGACCGCACTTGGGCCTCGACTGTGACGTCGACGGCGAACGCGGCCGCGGTGCCTCCATCCGAGGCGATCGCCTCGACGGTCGCGTGAGCGCTCACCTCGTCCACGTCGGCCACAGCGACCGAGGCACCCAGGGCTGCGAACTCGACGCACGTGGCCCGTCCAATGCCGGACCCGCCACCGGTGACCAGGGCGACCCTTCCGTCGAACTCACCCATGCTCCCTCCCGCTCGTCGGCACGACGCTAGACACTCGTAGCATCGCCGCGGTGGAAGGGAGCGGCATGACCGATGAATTCGCCGAGCGCCTGGCACGGTCCTATCGGGACTGGTTCGCTGCGATCACCTCCGACGGCATCGGACCTCTCGACGAGGTGCTGGCCGACGAGTGGCGGTACACCAACTACGACGGCGTCGTGCGCGACAAGCGGGCCTATCTGGATCATGTGGGGAGCATCGCCGAGGAGGTCACGTTCGTGGGCCCGTACGACCTGGAGGTGAGCGTCCACGGCACCGTGGCGCTGGTGCTGGGCGGCTACCGGGTCGAAGGCCTCCCCGGCGGCGGGGTGCTCGAGTTGCGGTTCACGGGGGTCTGGGTGGAGCGAGACGACGCGTGGGTGTGCCTCGCCCACCACAACTCGGCGGTGGCACGCTGAGGCTCTAGGCGCTTCCCCTGAGGATCCCGCGAGCCTTGATGCGCGCCCACCAGAGGTAGCCGGCCACGCCGCCGGCACCGAGGAGCATGACGATCTCGAACCACAGGTCGGTCGGCGTGTCGTCGCCGACGAGGTTCGTGAAGATGGCCAGCGTGACCAGGGTGGCCTCGAGGGCGAAGACGGTCACCAGGGTCTGCTGGCCGGCCGGCTTGCGCAGCACCAGGAGCGCTCCGACGGCCAGGGCGAGCAGGGCCGCACCTGCGAACCGTGTCGAGTCGTAGGCGCGGTCGTAGAGGTCGGCGGCTCCCCCGATGGTGTTCCAGAAGGCGGTTGGGAACAGGGCTACGAGCAGCCCGCTCAGCCCGTTGACGGCGGCGTACGCCAGCAGCGCGGTGGCGAGCGTCCCTTCCGGGGTGCGCCCCGGCAGAGGCCGGGTCGTCGCCTCGGGATGTGCGTCTTCGAGGTGGTCGTCGCGGTCGTCCACGCCGGGTCCTTTCTCGTGGTCGGCGGTCAGGCCCCGCAGTCGGTGAGTGCGTCGCCTTCCGGTTGCCCGGCGAAGCGGGCCCGGATGAAGGCGCTCACCTCCCTGATCTCCTGTTCGGTAAGGGCGTCCTCGTAGGCGGGCATGCCGCCCCTGACCGGCTTCTCCAATGCGCCGTAGCTCGGCCCGACCTGGTCCTCCCACCCGCTCGAACCGAGCGTGATCCATCGGACCTGGTCGGCGCAGTCCGGGAAGTCGGAGGTGACCACGTCGAGAGCGGGCCCCACTCCGCCCCCGCCGCCGGAGCCGTGGCATGAGGCGCACACCGACTCGTAGAGGCTGCCGCCGGCGGCGAGCGGAGAGGCACCGGTCGTCGTGCCGCCTCCCTCGTCGTCACCGCATGCGGCTGCGATCAGGAACGCCGCGACCACGATTGCTGTGATGCGTCGCATGGGAAGATCGTACCTTCGGGGCGGCCCGTCGGCTCAGGCCTGCTCGTAGATGCAGAACTCGTTGCCCTGGGGATCGGTCATGACGGTCCATACCGGCCATCCCGGGTGCTCGTGGACTTCGACGACGGACCCGCCGCGCGACACCACGAGGCGCTCGAACTCGGAGCGATTGGGCACTCGGATGTCGAGATGCAGCCGGTTCTTGGTCGATTTGCCCTCCGGCACCTTCTGGAAGGCCAGGTGCGGTCCCCCCTCGGAGAGCGGGCTCAGGTAGGCGTACGTCTCGTCGCGGTGGAGCACCTCGAGCCCGAGGGTCGCCCTCCAGAACTCCACGGCGACGTCGAGGTCCAGGGTGTCGTGCATCACGGCGGTCACCGTGCCGATGGGTGGGTCGATCATGGCGGCAGCGTACCGTTCGGGAGGCGCTGCGACCCTGCAACGATCTACGCTGCTCGGCCGTGAGCCTCACCGCGAAACTGTCATGAGCCGTCCCGCCCGGGTCACCATCTTCGACACGCCGGCGGTCGGGGCCATGCTGCGCTGGATCTCGTGTGCGGTGCTCCGGCTGCGGGGGTGGAAGACCGACGTGCGCCTGCCCGAAGGCGGCCGGATGGTTGCCGTGTTCGCCCCGCACACCTCCTACTGGGATCTCCCGGTGATGATGATGGTCGCCGCCGCCAATCGGGTGTCGATCCACTGGATGGCGACCGACGCCTTGTTCCGCAAGCCCTTCGGCTGGCTGTTCCGCTGGCTCGGAGGAATCCCCGTCGATCGTTCCCGTCGGACGGGGCTCACCGCCGCCGGCATCGAGGCGTTCCGGGATCGGGATCGCCTCGTGCTCGGGATCGCTCCCGAGGGGACCCGCTTTCCCGCAGAGCGATGGCGCACCGGCTTCTACCACATGGCGCTGGGCGCCCGGGTCCCGATCCTGCTGGCGTTCCTCGACGCTTCGACCCGGACCGCCGGGGCACACGAGGCGTTCCTCCCGACCGGGGATCTCGCCGCGGACGGAGAGCGGATCCGCCGCTTCTACGAGACCAAGGTGGGGATCCGGCCGCATCGCACCTCAGTTCCGGTGATCCGGCCGGGCGGCATCGACGAACAGGCCTGATCGGACCCTGCGACCTTCTTGCCCCGGTCATGAGGCGGCCTTGAGCCTCGGTCCCGGATGCTGGGGTCATCGCTGTTCGAAGGAGTGACCATGGATCGGACCCGTATGAGACTCGTCGTGGCGCTGATCGTCGGGGCGCTGAGCGTCCCTGCGGTGGCGTACATCGCCGGGGCCCGCAACGGCGCGACGGAGGATCCCGCGGTGAGTCTCCCCGCGGCCAAGGCTCCTGCCGCGGTTCCCGCCACCGACTCCACCGTCTCCGATCTGTACCTCGCCTGTGGGGCAGAGGGTGAGGCCCTCGTGGCCGGGGAGGCGGACGGAACGCTCACGCCCGTGGAACGGGCGGCGCTCAATGCCTTGCGAACCATCTGCGCCGACGCCGGACTTCCGCTGCCGGAGCCGACATCTTCGGAACCGCCGACGGTGGTGATCGAAGCGTTCGCCGATTCGCCCGCCACCGCGGCGGCCGTCGACACCGTCCGCGACGACGACGAGTACGAGGGAGGGCACGAATACGAGGACGAGCACGAGGACGGGAGCGATCGCTTCCACGGGGAGGATGACTGATGAAGGGAAGGAACGGAGTCGGGTTCACTGCCGGCCTGGCACTGGCCACCGGCGGCCTGGTGGCCTACGTGTCGTCGGCCGGAGCGGACGACGGAGCATGGCCCTCGGAGACGGCCGCCACATCCCAGGACTCCCGCACGGCGGCGATCCCCGGGGAGCAGATGGTGGTCGCCCCCAGGGTTCTCGGCCTGAGCGAGTCGGTGACGCGGGTGCTCCGGGCCGAAGGGTTCCTCGGGTGGGACCAAGGAGTGACCCTTCCGCCGTCCGTGCGGAGGGTGCTCGCCGAGTACGACGCCGTCCTGACCGTGGAGGGTCTCCGATGAGCCGCCTCCGGCCGGCCCGATTCGCCGGCATCGTGGCCTGGACGGCGGTCGCCACCGGGTGGGTCGCCGCGCTGATCACCCGGGTGGCTCCGCCGGTGCCCCAGGCCGCTCAGATCGCCGTTCCATCGGGGTCGACCGTGGGGGTGGTGGACGCGGTGCCCGCTGCCGCCGTTCCCGTGCTCCCCGACGGCGGGCTCGTGATCATCCGTTCGGTCCCCCGGGTCGCCGAACCCGGAGTCGAGACCCGCATCGTGGTGCAGCAGCCCTCTGTGGTCGAGCCGGCACCGCCTCGAGTGGTGAGCAGCGGATCGTGAGAGCCCATCGATTCCGCTCTATGGGCACCGAGGTCACCGCGCTGGTGCCGCCGGGCGTGGCCGTGGAGGCGGTGCGTCGGCGGTTCGGCGCGGTGGAGGCGGCCTGCAGCCGGTTCCTCCCCGATTCGGATCTGAGCAGGGTGAACCGGTCGCCCGCCGGGCGGATCGTGATGCCGGGCCTGTTGGCGGAGGTGGTGGCCGCGGGCGCCGTGCAGCGGGACCTCACCGGCGGTCTCGTGGACGCCGGGATGGGTGCGCTGGTGCGCTCCTGGGGCTACGACGCGACGTTCGAGGAGGTCGTCGGACTCGACGCCGAGCCCGATCCCGGCGACACCCCGGCGTGGGCGGTTCGCAACGGTGTGCTGCACCGCCGGCCGGGAATGCTGCTCGACCTCGGTGGAGTCGCCAAGGGATGGACGGCCGATCGGGCGGTGGAGGCCGGCGAGGCGGTGGTGGTGTCCGCCGGGGGTGACGTTCGGTCGAGCGATCCGGCCACCGTCGTAGACGTCCTCGGCCCGGAGGGGTCGCCCGCGGCGTCGCTCCACCTCGGGGCCGCCGCCCTGGCGACCAGTTCGACATCGCGCCGGCGCTGGATCGTGGAGGGACGTCCCGCACACCACCTCATCGACTCACGCACCGGTCGGCCCGCCTCGACCCCGGTCGTGTCGGCGAGCACCATCTGCAGGACTGCAGTCGAGGCCGAGGCGGCGGCCAAGGCCGTGCTCCTGCTGGGAGCCGAGGGGCTGGCGTGGGCATCCCGGATGCCGTGGGTGCGAGATGCGGTAGTGGTGTGGCACGACGGGACGGTCTACGCCACGAGAGGAGTGGAGGTGGCATGAGTACGACGTGGATGATCATCAGAGCATCGGGGATCGTTGCGTTCGGCCTGCTCACCCTCTCGGTGATCTGGGGCCTGACGCTGTCGTCGACCCTCCTCGGCCGGCGTGTGCCGGCGAGGAACCTCACCTACGTCCACGAGTCGCTGTCGGTGGGGGCCCTGGTGGCCACGATGGGTCACGCGGTGGCGCTGCTCGTCGATGGCTTCGTCCCATTCGGCCCGATGGAGGTGCTCGTTCCGGGAGCCTCGGCGTGGCGGACCGGCGCAGTCGCCTTCGGCGTGGTGGCTGCGTGGGGCGTGGCGATCGTCACCGTCAGCTTCTACGTCCGCCGCCACATCGGCCGGACGGCGTGGAGAGCCATCCACTTCGGGACGTTCGGCGTGTTCGTTGCGGCACTCGTCCACGGGCTCGGCGCCGGGACCGATGCGACGGTGCCGGTGATGCGGTGGGCCTACCTGGCCAGTGCCGGCATCGTGGCGGCGTTGACCGTGGCGCGGGTGGCCCTGGTGGGCGTCCCCCTTCCGGCCCGCGCCGAACGCCCCACCACCTAGGAGGTCCCGAATCGCATCACGACTCTGGCCCCGCCCGTCGGTGATCGGCCGATCGTCATGCTCCCCCCGGCACGTTGTGCGGCCCGGCGGGCGATGTCGAGGCCGAGGCCTGTGGAGCCGGTCGCGCTGGCACCTCGGCCGACGACATAGCCGTCCGGGAAGCCGGGCCCACCGTCGTCGACGACGAGGATGGCGCCCCTCCCGGTCGAGCCGACGGTCACCGACAGCGCAGTCCCCTCGGGGGTGTGGGAGAAGACGTTCTCGAGGACCGCTTCGACGGCGGCCATCAGTTCCTCCTGGGTGAGCGGGACCTCGATCGGCGCGTCGGGGATCGACGACGACACGCTTCGTTGCTGATCGTCGGCGAGGACCTGCCAGAACGCCACGAGCTGCCGGGTCGTGGCGGCCAGGTCGGAGCGACGGGGGCCGGTCGACGCAGACCGCCGCCGCGTTTCGGCGATCAGGGCGTCGACTTGAGCCCCGAGACGATCGACATCGGTGACGAGCGCCTGCGCCTCGCTCCGGTCGGAGAGCATCTCGGCCTGGAGGCGAAGCGACGTGAGCGGGGTGCGGAGCCGGTGGGAGAGGTCTGCGATGGATTCCCGCTCCGACGCGATGAGGTCGTCGAGTCGGTCGGCGAGATGGTTGAACGCTCCGGCGGCTGCCGCGATCTCGGTCGGTCCGGCCGGATCGACCCGTGCCGTCAGATCCCCCTCTGCCATGCGCAGTGCGGCACTCGACAGCTCCTCCACGGGCCGGACGAGCGATCGTCCCAGCCGGTCCGCTACTGCGACCGCCACGCC
>CAYXHU010000065.1:0-7322 GCA_964464675.1 uncultured Acidimicrobiia bacterium | reverse complement strand
CGTAGTAGATGAACGGCACGCCCGGCCCGGTGAGCAGGAGCTTCGCCGCCACCTCGGCCCGCTCTTCGGAGATGACCCGGCTCATCACCCTGGTCTGGTCGTGGTTCGACAAGAAGGTGGCGAACTGGGAGGGTGGGTAGTGCTCCATCGCCTGTTCCATGGCCGCGACGACGGGTGACGAGTTCCCCGCCTCCAGCGCCAACAGGACGCCGGCGGCGAGGTCGAAATCGAAGGTGAGGTCCAGAGCCTCGGGGACGTAGGCGCCGGCCAGGACCGCCGGGCTCCACACCTCGCCGAGCACCAGCGCCTCGGGAGCGACGCTCTCGACCTCGATCAGGAACTCTTCCAGCCACGCCAACGTCTCGGCCGTGTGCTCCTGGCGGGTGCCCGACTCGATGAAGTGCTTGGCGGCGTCGATGCGGAACCCGTCCACCCCCACGTCCTCGAGCCAGAACCTCGCTATGTCGTGGAGCTCCGCCGTCACCGCGGCGTTGGTCAGGTTGAGGTCGGGCATCCCCTCCCAGAACAACCCGTAGTACCACCGTTCTCCGACCGCATGCCATACCTGCTGGCCGGAAGGGCCCAGCCAGCCGGGGTCCTGCTCCGACCACAGGTACCAGTCGGCGAACTCTGGATCGCGGCTGTACGACTCGGCGAACCAGGGGTGCCTCCGCGAGGTGTGGTTGAGCACGAGATCGACGATCACCGCTATCCCCCGGTCGTGGGCCTCGTCGAGGAACTCCCGGAAGTCCTCCAGTGTGCCGTAGTCGGGCTCGATCCGGCGGTAGTCGGTGACGTCGTAGCCGTGATACGACGGCGACTCGAACACCGGCATCAGCCAGATCCCGGTTATCCCGAGATCGTCGTGCGTCTCCGGATCGCCGTCGTTGAGGTAGTCGAGCCGGTCGATCAGTCCTTGCAGGTCCCCGAGGCCGTCACCGTCCGAGTCCTGGAAGGACCGCACGAACACCTCGTAGAAGACCCGGTCGTTCCACCACGGAAGCCCGGCCTGCGCGGCGCTCTGCGGAGTGGCCGGCACCGTGGTCGTCGTCGCCGGCGCCGTCGTCGTGGTGGCCTCCGCAACGGTCGTCGAAGTCGCCACCTGTCCCGGCGGCTGGGAGGTTGTCGCAGACCCTCCCGTACACGCCCCCGCCACCACCACCGCGCCGAGCACCACAACACGCAGCCGCATGGGACCGAGTTGTAGCAGCGTGAGGGCCGGTCCGAGGTGTCGAGCCTCCCAGCGCGGCGGCGTGACCGCCGATAGTCTCGGCCCATGGTCTGCCCGATCACACTCGAAGGGAAAGTCGTCGTGGTCACCGGAGCCAGCCGGGGCATCGGCGAGGAGATCGCCCGGGCATGCAGCGCCTCCGGTGCAGCAGTGGTGCTCGCAGCGCGCAAGCAAGAGGGTCTCGATGCCGTGGCCGCCTCGATCGAGAAGGCGGGCGGCTCGGCCCTGCCGGTCGCCTGCCACACCGGGCACCCCGACGAAGTCGATGCCTTGTTCGAGCGCGCCCGTCGCGAGTTCGGCGACGTCCACGGCCTGGTCAACAACGCGGCGACCAACCCGTACTTCGGCCCCATGTTGGCGATCAGCGACGCCGCCTTCGACAAAACGATCGAGGTCAACGTCAAGGGATACCTCTACGCGACCAGGGCGTTCGCCTCAGCGGCAGGACGGGGCGCCGGCATCGTCAACATCGCCAGCGTCAACGGCATGCGAGCTGCGCCACTGCAGGGCGTGTACGGGATTACGAAGGCCGCGGTGATCTCGATGACCCAGACGCTCGCCGTCGAGCTCGGGCCGGCGGGCATCCGCGTCAACGCGATCGCCCCCGGGTTGGTCGAGACCCGGTTCTCGGCCGTGCTCGTGGCCGACGAGGAGTTGCGGGCCCGCTTCACGGCGCGCACCGGCCTCGGCCGCCACGCCCAGCCCAACGAGATCGCCGGTGCGGCGGTCTACCTGCTGTCCGATGCGGCTTCGTACACCACGGGCGCCACCCTCGCGGTGGACGGGGCCATGACCGCCACCTGACAACGCGGACCTTCTCCCCTGGTCCGCGCCCGATGCCCCGCGGTTCACTTGGTGCGACGTCGGAGCGGAGGCCGCGTGAGGGCCAGGTACGAGTACGAGTTCGTGACCGTCGAGCCGGGCCGTCGCCAGCAGCGCGACGCATATCGCAGCGTCATCGACGAGCGCGCCGCAGCGGGGTGGCGCCTGGTCCAGATCCTGCCGTGCCGGCCGCGCCGGTTCCGATCGCCGGGCTCCGTCGACCTCGTGTTCGAACGGCCGGTGCGCGTCGACGACTCGGACGTCACCGTCGTCCCGATCTAGTGCCCCGTCCAGAAACCTTTGGCGGGTTCACGCCGGCCGGATGACGCCCCCGGCTGTGTCCTCCGCCTCGACGCATCTACAGATGCGCCTTCGTTGTGCGTCCTTGCCGGATGACGCCCCCGACTCGGCCTGGACCTCGCCAAGGTTCCCGGACAGAGCACTAGCCGAACGGGTCTCGAGGCAGTCGTGATCGTCGACAGGTTCTTCTCGGCCCGCCGCGACCCGGACCGGGCCGTCCTCGAGGGATTCCACCCCTTGAAGCACGCTCTTCGGTTCGGGGCCGAGGTCGTCGAGGCAGTCACCCCCGATCCGGAGGCTCTGGGCCGCCTCGCCGACCGGCTCGCCCCCGACATCACGTCGCTGCTCGAGCAGTTGGTCACCATCGTCCCGCCGGACGTCTTCGGACGGCTGGTGCCGGACTCGCCGGACGCAGCAGCGGCGGCGATCGCGGTCCGCCCGCAGGTGGACGTCCCGGCGCTGCTGCGCCGAGCCGGCCGGATCGTGCTCCTCGATCACCCCAACCACCTCGGCAACATCGGAGCCGCCATTCGGGTGGCGGCCGCAGCCGGGGCCCTCGGGCTGCTGACGACCGGAGACCGCGACCCGTGGCATGCGACCGCGATCCGCGGATCCGCCGGCCTCCACTTCGCGATCACGGTCGCCCGCGTGGACGATCTCCCCGTGACCGAGCGGCCGGTCGTCGCTTTCGACCCGCACGGGGAGCCGCTCCGGCCCGGAATCATTCCGCAGGACGCGGTCGTGGCGTTCGGCTCGGAACGGCACGGGCTGACGGCTTCGCTCCTGGAACGCGCCGGCACACACGTGGCGATCCCGATGCGCGAAGCGGTGTCGAGCCTCAACCTGGCGACGGCGGTTGCCGTTGCCCTCTACGCCGGGTGATCAGGGATCTCGTCGGCGATCGCATGGGCCCACGCGGCCACACCGTCGAGGTCGCGCCAATCGCCGCCCTTCCCGTTGCGCACCATCGCCCGGGCGATGAACCCCGAGGCGTGCTCCTCGTCGAGCCGTCCGCCGAAGGTGACCACGTCCCTCGCACCCAGGCGCTCGGCGGACTTCGCGACGGCGCCGGGCAGTGCCTGCGGCTCCCCGGCATCGTCGGCGAGAGGGCCGCTGTGGAAGAGCCACGTCGCCGGTGAAGGGCTCCGGCGGGCCAAACGGCGCAGCACCTTGACCGGGCCACGCATCCACCGGCCCGCGTAGAGGGCGCTGCCGACCACTGCCCCATCGAAGGCGCCGTCGGGGCGCGCCGGGGGGCTCAGGACGACGTCGTGGCCTCGCTCGCGCAGCACCTCTGCGATGCGTTCTGCGATCCCAGCCGTACCACCCATCTTCGTGCCGTAGGCCACGAGTACTCGGGCCATGTGTGCTCCTTGTCGGCTGCGAGCCGATCCTGGGGCGGGAGCGGCCGCCCGTCAAGGGCCGTCGGACCCGTTCCCGGACACCCAGTGGCACGCTCCGAATGGGCTCCGAACCGTCATCTATGTCGTGAGCCGAGGAGTAGCCTGACCTTGCTCGTCGGTCGGCGTCGGGGTCGAACGGCGGCACGGTCGAGCCCAGGAGGGCCCATGAGACGCCTGTTCTTGCTCCTAGCCGCACTCGCGCTCGTCGTCGCGGCGTGCGGCGACGACGATGCCTTCATCACCACCACGCAGGCCGGGGGCACGACGTCTCCGACCACGTCCGAAGCGACCGACACGACGGCTGCACCGACGACCACCGAGTCGCCTCCGACCACCGAGGGTGAGACCGGGACGGTCGACAAGGAAGGGGAGCGTCGTGATCCCGCGTTCGCCCGCAGCCCGGCCCTGTCGCGCCTCTCCCGTACCGAAGGCGGGGGCTCCTCGACATCGGGGTCCAAAGCGGCCGACCCGTAGGTCGACGCACCCGAGTACGGCGAGCGCGGTTCGGACCCGCTGCTCGACATCCTGTGGGATGACTGCTCCGCGGGTGACATGGGTGCATGTGACGAGCTGTACCGGCAGTCGCCTATCGACTCCGAGTACGAGGACTTCGGCGACACGTGCGGCGGCACCACCGAGGGCGGCACATGGTGTGAGACGGAGATCGACGTCACCGACCCGTATCTGTACGGCGTGTACGACGAATGCAGCGACGGCGACATGGCCGCCTGCGACACGCTGTACCTCGAGTCGCCGGTCGGCTCCCACTTCGAGTGGTTCGGGTACACCTGCGGCCTCGTCTCCGATGGATCGACCTGGTGTATCGACCTGATCCCCGACGAGCCCACCGACCGCCTCGACGACCTGTACGCGGCGTGCGAGGCCGGCGACATGCAGGCCTGCGACGACCTGTACCTCGAGGCCCCGGTGGGGTCGGAATACGAGGATTTCGGCTTCACATGTGGGAACCGCACCGACGGCTCGCGCTGGTGCGTCGACGAGATCCCCACCGGCGACATCGACGACTACGGCGACGACCCGTACCTGGATGGACTGTGGGACGACTGCGCCGCCGGCGACATGGCGGCGTGCGACGCGCTGTACCTGGAATCTCCGATCGACTCTCGATACGAGGAGTTCGGGTACACGTGCGGCGACCTCACCGACGGTTCGATGTGGTGCGTAGACGTGGGATCCGGAGTCGGCCAGCCGTTCGGCTACGGGGACGACCCGTACTTCGACGGACTGTGGGACGACTGCGAGGCCGGCGACATGCAGGCCTGCGACGACCTCTACAGCGAGTCGCCGGTCGGCTCCGATTACGAGTGGTTCGGTGACACCTGCGGCAGCCGTACGGCCGGCGGGGTGTGGTGCGTGGACATAGACCCGGGCACCACCGACTCGGCATGCGACGACCCGACGCTCGACGCCTACTACTGGGCGTGCGCGAGCGGTGACTGGCAGGCCTGCGACGACCTGTACTGGGAGTCCCCGATCGACTCGTACTGCGAGGAGTTCGGCGACACCTGCGGCTACACCACCGACGGATCGATGCTCTGCGTCGACTACTACGGGTCGGGCGGCACAGACTCGGCGTGCGGCGACCCGGTGCTCGACAACCTGTACGACGCCTGCGCGGTCGGCGACTGGCAGGCCTGCGACGACCTCTATCTCGAATCCCCAATCGGCTCCTACTGCGAGGAGTACGGCAACACCTGCGCCTTCACCACCGACGGCTCGATGTGGTGCGTCGACTACTACGGAGGCTGATCGGACACGACGACTCTGGGGCCCGCCGGCATGGCGGGCCCCAGCGCGTCACGGGCCGGCGACCCGGTACCAGTACCGATGGGCGTCGGCGTATCCGAGTGCTCCGTAGAAGGCGCGGGCCATTTGGTTGCGCTCCTCCACCTGCAGGAATGCGGCCACCGCGCCCCGGGCGGCACCCCATGCCTCAAGCCCGTCCATCATCCGCCGCCCCGCGCCCTGCCGCCTCCGACTCGGGTCCACGAACACCTCGAACAGGCCGAGATGGGCCTCCACAACGACACCGAGGGCGACCCCAACCACCTGTCCGTCGCGCAGCACCGACACATACGCCGCCGGGCCCGGCGCCCGGGCGACGAGGTCGGGGAGAGCGGCCACCCGCTCTGCGGACTTCCCGCTGAAGTGCCGCAGCGCCCGGCGCCAGGCGCGATCCGGGAATCCGGCGAGCACCACGTCCCCGGGCATCGTCCCACCCCCGGGCACCTGCCGGATCATGACGATCACCGCCGCTTCCTCCCAATACCCACGCCCGGCGAGCGCCGAGTCGAGATGGGGAGGGGCCGCCGCCCCGGTGAGCTTGAAGATCGGCGCCCGCCCGCGGTCGCGATACCACGCCTCGGCGAGGTCGATCTTCTCGCCGAGCGGCAACGACCCGGCGGCCACCGGAGCCACCGAGTTGACCCGGCGCCCCAGGTCGCCGCTCATCCGAAGCAGCCAGCCGTCGAGGTCTTCCACGTGCTCGGCCGGGTAGGCCAGGTCGGCGATGCGCTCGAGCTCCCCGATCCTGATCGGGCTCATCCCCGCTCGACCACCACACCGTCGCGGTCGATGCCGGGCTCGAGCACCGCTCCGCCCCCCGGCGCCAGGACGTCCTGCCATGCCCGGCGCACCGCGCCGGCGGTCGGGTGATCGGGCACCAGCGCCAACGCCGACGGGCCGGCACCACTCCACGACGCATGGAGCGCACCGGCATGCCGGGCCGCCTCGATCAGCGACACCGTGATCGGCGACAGAGCCGCCCGGCGTGCCTCATGGAGTTCGTCCCCGGCGGCCTCGGCCAGCAACCGCGCGTCTCCCCGTCGCAACCCCTCGACGAGAAAGGCAAGCCGGGCGGCGGTCCGGGACGCCACGCCTGTCGCGACCGGGCCGGCAGTGGCCCGGCGTGCTGCGACCGTCGGCAGCGTCGCATCGGGAACCGCCACCAGCACGCGCAACGACCCGTGGATCTCCAACTGCTGCACGCGTCCTGTGGGACCTACGGCGACGAGGCCTCCGTGTACCGCGGCGGCGACGTTGTCGCCGTGGCCTTCGACCGCCGACGCCCGTGCGGTCAGCAGATCGCGGTCCACCTCGCTCCCCGCCGACGTCACGACCGCCGCCATCGTCGCCACGATCAGCGCAGCACTCGACCCCAGTCCCCTTCCGACCGGCACGTCCCCGGAGACGACGACACGATAGGGCCCCAGATGTGGTCCGACCGCCGCAGCAGCCGCCCGGATCAGCGCCTCACCGCCCGAGGCGCCCGAGACGACCTCCCACCGATCGGACGGCTCGACCTCGACGCGGCATCGGACCGCTAGGGCAAGCGCGACGACGTCGTAACCGGGACCGACGTTGGCCGACGATGCGGGAGCCGACGCAGCCGTCATTCCGGTCGGTGGATCTCGATGAACACACGGGTCGCCCCGGGCTCGAGGCGGCGCACCTCGGCTTCGACCCGCTCGATGACCTCATCGATCGTATCCGTCGACATCCCGGCTTCGATGCCTATGTCCATGTTGACAAAAACCTCCCCAAAA
>CAYXHU010000064.1:0-7349 GCA_964464675.1 uncultured Acidimicrobiia bacterium | reverse complement strand
ACTCGCCGAGTGCCGGTGCCGGGTTCACCAGAACCGCGCCGAAGACTGCCATGAGCGGCAGCAATCGCAGCAACCGTGAACCCATCGTCTCGCTCTTCATCCTGTAGTCATCCACCAGTACAACGTCGGCCCCATCCCACCGGACGGGCCGTCACCCTCAACAACGCATAAAACTCGCCGAAAGTCACGCAGTATTCACATCGATGCGATTTCGCGTACTCCGCTCGACGCGGCAGCCCGGCGGCCCGCTCGGGTACGCTGCCGCCGTGCCCGCCACGCCACGCCTGACACCCGCAGCGGCCGCCGCCCTGGAGCGGATGCAGGCCGAAGGTCACTCCGTCCACTGGGGCCGGGCCGGCGACGGCCGAACCGCCTTCTACTGGGCCCGAGTCACGCCCCGCTCCACGGCCACCGGGCGCAACGTCCGTGCCGCCGACGCCGACGGCCTGGTCGCCAAGGTGGAGGCCGTCGTGCGCGCCGATCCGAGCAGCCACGTCGTCGCCGCGCTGTCCGATCCCCTGCGTTCCTGCGATCTGTGCGGATCCGAGCTGAGCTTCCAGGGAGACGAGGTCATCGTGTTCGCCTGCCCCCGGGCCGAGGCCGAGCCGGGCCACACCGTCGTGCGAGCCCTGTAGAACGGTCCCAGCGCCCGCGCCACGACCCCCTCTCTATGAAGGAGGGCTTCTGGTCAAGTGGTTGGTGGGGGTGGGTCTCATCTCTCTATCGCCGTCTTGGTGATGGAAGTTGTGATGGGAGTGCTCCGGTGGCCCATTTCCGTCGGGGTCGTCTATGCGGCCAGAGGGGGTCGGGGGTCTGCCGGAGCGAAGGGTTCGCCTTTGGTGAGCATCCACCAGGTGGCGGTTGCCAGCCGCTGTGCGGTGTCAACCCTGGCGACTTTGGGTCCGCTTTGTGGGCCTAGTCGGCGCACGGTGCGGTTGTGACGGGCCTGGTAGTGCGGGTGGCGACAGGCTCGGATGGCTGCCTCGATCAGTGCCCAGCGCAGCCAGCGTGGCCCGTGTTTGGTCAACGGGCCACGCCGGTCGGTGTCGCCGGATTGGTGGACCCGGGGGCATAGCCCGGTAACCGACCAGCTGTTTGGGGGTAGGGAACCGGGTGATGTCGCCGATCTCGGTGGCGATGGTGTAGCCGAGCACCGGTCCGATCCCCGGCGCGGTTTGCAGCACGGCCACATCAGGGTGGTCGCGGGCAGCTGCCCGTAGCTCGGTTTCACACCGGGAGATCTGAGCATCGAGATGGTCGATCACCTCCACGGTGGCGGTCAGGGCCTGTCAAGTTCTTTGTGTAAGTGGGCTGGGTAGTGGTGGTCATAGGTGGGGGTTGATGCGGTCGGGGTAGACGAGGGCGAGTTGTTCGAGGGCTTGTTTCCAGTTCGTGGTGATCTGGCCTTCGACAAGGCGGCCGGGGGCTTTTCGCTGGGCGGCGGGTAGGCCGCGTTCTTTGGCGCGTTCACGTGCCCGCTTGTCCTCGATGTTGCAGATCGCCAGCCATAACAGCTTCACGGCGGCGAGGTCGTTGGGGAAGTGGCCGCGGTTGCGGGTGATCTTGCGGAGCTGGTAGTTCAGCGACTCGATCGAGTTCGTCGTGTAGATCACCCTTCGCAGCGCCGGCGGGAACGCCAGGAACGGCACGAACCGGTCCCATGCATCACGAAACGCCCTGACCGTCGACGCATACCTCCCGCCCAGCTCGGAGGCCTCGAACGCGTCCAGCTCGGCGAGGGCGGCGTCTTCGTTGGCTGCCTGGTAGATCGGCTTGAGCGCCGCGGCGACCCTCTTACGGTCGGTGTAGTTGACGAACCGCATCGCCGCCCGGATCAGGTGCACGACACAGGTCTGCACGGTCGTCTCAGGCCAGGTCGCCTCGATCGCCTCGGGGAACCCGGTGAGCCCGTCGCAGCACACCACCAGCACGTCCCTGACGCCTCGGTTGGCGAGCTCGGCGCATACCGACGCCCAGAACTTGGCGCCCTCGGTCGCTTGCACCCAGATCCCCAACACATGCTTGACGCCGTCCATGTCGACCCCGACGGCGAGGTGAGCGGCCTTGTTCCGCACGTGACCGCCGTCGCGGACCTTGACGATGATCGCATCGAGGTAGATCACTGGATACAGCGCCTCGAGCGGCCGCTGCTGCCACGCCAGCACTTCGTCGCAGACGGCGTCGGTGACCTTGGAGATCGTCTCGTGGCTGAGTTCGGTGCCGATCGTCGCAGCAAGATGATGGCCGATATCGCGGATCGTCATCCCACCCGCATATAGCGACACGATCATCGCGTCGAGCCCATCGAGACGACGGACACCTCGGCGAACCAGCATTGGGGTGAACGTGCCGTTGCGGTCACGCGGGACCGCCAGCTCGATGTCGCCGATCTCGCTCGCCACCGTCTTCGGGAACGTGCCATTGCGTGAGTTCGGGAACTCCGACGCCGCCGGATCGCCACGGTCGTAACCAACATGATCCGACAGTTCAGCCTCCAAGCCACGCTCCAGCGACGCCTTCAACACCCCCCTCAACAGACCCTCATGACCCGTCAAGGGCTCACCCGCGTCGATCCGGGCGAAGATCTCATCAAGCGCACCGGACTCCCTCAACGAATCGGCAATCTCAGCCTGCTGCCGACGCCGCTCCTCACGCTCAGAATCAGACATAACCATCAGTGTGTACTCCAGTCAGGCCATGACCCAACCGCTTACACAATCCATTAGACACGCCCCGGTGCGACGCCACACCTGGGGGAGCTCCAGGTCTTCGAGCAGCCGGCGTCCGGTCACCCCGAACAGGTCCGACACCGGCACCGAGAGCCCATGGCTGATCAACGTCGAGTGGATCCTGTTCTTCAGCCCGGTGCGGTGCTTCACCAGATGCAACCGGAATCGTCCCAGCTCACGCATTCCCCGGGTCTGCGGCGGCGGCAGCCAGATCGCCGGGATTAGATCCCGCACCGACAACTCCGCCAACACCCGGGCATCAATCTGATCGGTCTTGGCGGTCAACGGCGCCAACGCCTTCACCCGCTGCGCGTCGGCCACCTCCACCGTCCAGCCATACGACTCCAAGGTGTCATGCACGAACCGGGCACCGGTCATCGATTCCACCACCGCCCGAACCTCGCCATCGAACCGGCCGGCCAACACCCGCAGCCCGTCAGCATCCGGGGCCGCCTGCGTCGTCGCCACCAACTCCCGGTCGTCGCCGAGGACACACACATCGATACGACGCCGAGACAAATCAAGACCAACATGCAACACGAGGGCCTCCTTTCGGTGCGCCATGGATGACAACCCGAAGGCTGCCACCCAAGGAGGCCCTCCTTCATCACATTCCGTCTCGGCCCTGCGGGCCGAGCCACCTCCCCCCCACGCCATCGAACCAGTACAGCCGACCGACGGGGGAGATCAACACCCCCTCCGTCCGTCGCCTCCGGCGACGGCCACCTCCCCCTGAGGGGGAGGAAGATCATGGCAGCCGCCGAAGTCGACCCCAACCGTCCCAACACGAGCCGCCAGGCAGAAAGCGCCACGCGAACGGCGTCGAACGAAGGTTCGCCCCCGAACAGGGGGCGAACCAGAGCGGAACCGGTAGGGCTCCGGTGGAGGTGCGGGGAGTCGAACCCCGGTCCTCTGAGGCTTCCGCGCCGGCATCTCCGAGCGCAGCCGACAGCGAGCATCTCGGACGGGCGGGCCGCTGTCGGCACGAAACCCTCCGTCCCAGCCGGAGTTGGTCTTACCCCGCCGGTCCCGGCTCCCGGCGGGGGCAGCCCTCGAAGGTGACGCCCGTTCTGCCGGTGAGGGCACCCGACAGGCGGACGGGCTACCTAATCAGGCAGCCAGTGCGAGGTTGTCCTCGGCACTTATGGTTGTTCCCGGTTTGGTGACGAGGCCCCGGGGACCCCGGCTCGCTTCCGGCGCTTCGACCCTCAGAGTCGAAACCGTTTCACCCCCGTAGGTGTGTGCGTGCCTCCTTCGGCACGTCACATACAGTACAACCACTCGGCCCTTCTGCGGCTTCCCGTGTGCGGCACCGGTCAGTCCACCCGCAGCTCCGGACCGTTGCGGCCCGTTGCGATTCGCACCGCAGACTCCCCGCGCAGGACGGCGAGCAGGTCACCGCCGATCGCGGTGCGCCGCCACCCCTCGAGCAGAGGGCTCCCGCCGCCGTCCAGTCCGGCGGCGAGGTGCATCCTCGCCAGTTCCTCGAGATCCGAGCGGGTGCCCAGCAGCCGGGGCGCCAGGTCGAGCTCGGAGGCCCGGGAGCGAACCACCGCGTCGAGTACCGAAGCGAACACATCCACCCGGGGATCCGCAGCCATCTCCGGCTTCGGCGGCCACCGGGGCCAATCGTGGTCGGGCAGCTTCAGGGCGCGCCGCACCGCATCGGCCAGCGGCCCGGCCGCTCGCTTGGCCTGTCCCGGGTGCAGGCCTCGCATCCGGGCGATCTGCCCGGGATCGGTCGGCGCCCTCCTGGCCACCTCGACGAGCACCCGGTCGGGCACGACGCGCTGGCGGTTCTCGTCCGACTCTGCGGCGACTCGCTCTCGCCACGCCGCCGCCTCGCGGAGCACGGCGAGCGCCCGGCCCCGCAGCTTGCGCGCATCCTTGACACGCCGCCATTGCTCCTCCGGCTCGGCCGGTTCGCCGACGTCGGCGAACCGGCGCTCGGTCTCGTCGGCGACCCACCCGGCGCGACCCCGGGCGTCCAGGTCGTCCAGCAGCGCACGGCGAAGATCGAGCAGGTGCCGCACGTCGTCGAGGGCGTACTCGATCTGTCGGTCCGCCAGCGGCCGGCGCGACCAGTCGGTGTAGCCCTCGCCGCCTGCGAGCCGCCGGCGCAGGACCCTCCCGACGAGCGACTCGTAGCCCGGCGCGTCGCCGAAGCCGAGGAACGCGGCGGCGATCTGCGTGTCGAACACGACGGCGGGGCGTCGGCCCCCCGCCCGGTGCAGGATGTCGAGATCGTGAGCCGCGGCGTGCATGACCAGCTCCGGCCCGCCGAGCAGCGACTCCCACAGCGGCGTGAGATCCTGCACCGCCAGCGGATCGACGATCGCCAGCAGATCCTCTACGGCCACCTGCACCAGGCAGAGCCGCGGGTAGTAGGTGCGTTCCCACAGGAACTCCGTGTCGAATGCGATCGCCTCGGCCCCGTCCAGACGGGCGGCGAGGTCGACGACGGAGCGGTCCGAGCCGGCGTGAATCACGTCCATGAGTCGCGACGATAGGGGTGCTCGGCGGGACCACAAACCCGGGCCCGGCGGATCGGACCGGCTAGGGTCCCGCCCCATGCGAGCCGAGAATCGACGGGCATACGCCCTCATCGTCGACGAGGGTTGCGCCCTGGTGGTGCGCAACCGTGCCGGCCGCTGGGGCCTTCCCGGCGGCCGGGCACGCCGCGGTGAGACCCTCGCGGCTGCGCTGAAGCGGGAGGTTCGCGAAGAGATCGGCGTGAAGATCAAGGTCCGGGAGCGACTCCCGGAGCGCCACGTGCGAGATCAACGCGGGCCGTGCCGGGGCTGCGTGGTCTACTCGGCGTCCATCAAGAAGGGCACGCCGATCTCGGCGGCAGAGATCACCGCGGTGCGGTGGGTCCCACTCGACGACGTGCCGCGTCGCTTGACGAGGTTCAGCACCCGGACGATGACCAGGGCGGTTCAGGCAGTCGCCTGAGCGGCGAAGGTCAGTCCAGGCTCCGGTGCCGCATCGCCCGTTCCATCTCGCGGTCCGCCTGGCGCCGCTTGAGGGTCTCCCGCTTGTCGTACCGGGCCTTCCCCTTGCCGAGGCCAAGTTCCACCTTTGCCTTGCCGTCCTTGAAGTACAGGCTGAGCGGGACGAGCGTCAGGCCTTTCTCGGCGAGCCGTGAGGCGATCTTGCGGATCTCGTACCGGTGGAGCAGGAGCTTGCGGGTCCGGTCCGGCTCATGGCCGCCGTCCCGTGCGAACGTGTACGGGGAGATGTGTGCGCCGATCAGCCAGGCTTCCTCGTCCTTGACGATCCCGTAGGCGTCCTTCAGGTTGGCGCGGCCCTCCCTGAGGCTCTTCACCTCCGAACCGGTGAGCACCAGCCCGGCCTCGAAGGTCTCGAGGATGGTGTAGTCGAACCGTGCCCGGCGATTGGTGGCGATCGTCTTCGTGGCCACGTCAGTCCCGCAGGAAGCCCCACATGCCGAACGCGCTCCCCAGCAGCCCGGTGATGGCACCGAAGGACAGCACGAGCAGCGACTGCTGTACGAGGAAGCGGATCGGCACGTCGATGGCCTCGGGGTCGGCGACGGTGCTCAGCATCTGCACGATGGACGGATGAGCGAACCCGACGACGATCACGGCGAGCAGCGCGCCCGCGAGCCCCTCGATGACTCCCTCGAGCAGGAAGGGGATCCGCACGAACCAGTTCCCGGCTCCGACGAGTTTCATGATGCCGATCTCGTCTCGGCGGGCGTAGATCGCCATGCGGATGGTGTTGGCGATCAGGATCACCGCGGCCGCGCCGAGCACGATCGAGACCGTCACCGCGAAGGTCCTCATGCTGTTGGACCTCGTCACGAGGGCGTCGATCGCCTCCTCGGCGGCCGACACTTCGCGGACGCCTGCCATCGAGACGAGCCGGTTGGTGATCGACGAGTAGTCGCCTGCCTCGAAGGGCCTGATCCGCAGTGAAGCCGGCAGCGTCGACGGGTCCTCCTCGACGACCTCGATGAGGGCCGGCTGGTCGGCGAACAACTCACGGAACTCGTCGAGCGCTTCCGCCTTCGAGAAGTAGGTGACGGACTCGACCTCCTCCCAGCCCTGGATCTCCCCCTGGAGCAACTCGACGTCCTCGACGGTGAGATCATCGGTGAGGAAGGCGATCACACGCACGTTGTCGTCCCACCGCCCGATGTCCTGTCGATCGACCACCGCAGCACGATGGCCGAGAACACCAGCATCAGCATCACGAACACCGCGACGACGGCGCTCACGACCACCAGCGGATTGCGGCGAAGACTCGTCATCGCCTGGGTGAACAGGTACTGCACGCGCATCGGCTAGTGCTCCCCGGGTGAGCGGGACTCGAAGCCGCCCGGTTCGTACGTACCCTCCCGCTGGTCGCGAATCACCGCGCCCCGGTCGAGCGCCACGACACGCCTCCGCATGGCGTTGACGATGGCGTGGTCGTGGGTCGCCATCACCACCGTCGTGCCGGTGCGGTTGATCCTGTCGAGCAGCTTCATGATGCCCACCGACGTACCCGGGTCCAGGTTCCCGGTCGGCTCGTCTGCCATGAGCAGCAGGGGGCGGTTCACGAAGGCTCTCGCGATCGAGACCCGCTGCTGTTCCCCGCCGGAGAGCTGCTGCG
>CAYXHU010000063.1:0-7381 GCA_964464675.1 uncultured Acidimicrobiia bacterium | reverse complement strand
GTTCATCGGCCCCGGTACGCCCGGAGTTGAGGGCTTTCTCAGCCGGTGACCAGGTTGCCGATGTTGAACATGGGCAGGTACAGGCAGATGAGGATGCCGCCGACCACGACGCCCATGACGATGATCAGGATCGGCTCGATGAGGCTGGTGAGCGCGTTCACGGCGTCGTCCACCTCCCGGTCGTAGAAGTCGGCGACCTTGGCCAGCATCGTCTCCACCGACCCGGTCTCTTCCCCGACGGCCATCATCTGGGTGACCATCGGCGGAAACACCTCGTGCTCCTCGAGCGGTTCTGCCACGGATTCGCCTCGCTTCACCGACGCCTGGACGTCCTGGAGCGCGTCCTTGACCACGGTGTTGCCCGCCGTCTCGCCGACGATGTCGAGGGCCTGGAGTACCGGCACGCCGGTGCGGCTCAGCACCGACAGGGTCCTGGCGAACCGGCTGATGGCAACCTTCTGCACCAGCTTGCCGAACACCGGGATCCGCAGCTTGAACCTGTCCCACTTGCGCCGGCCGTCCTCGGTGGCGATCCAGCGCCGCAGGCCGATCACGCCGCCGATCGTGACGATCACGAACAGCCAGGAGAACTTGGTGACCATGTTCGACGTGCCGATCAGCAGCCTGGTGGGCACCGGCAGCTCGCCGCCCAGGTCGAGGTACATCTTCTTGAAGATCGGCACCACGAACACCATGAGAGCGATGACGATCAGCACGATCAGGCTGAGCACCACCACCGGGTACGCCATCGCCGACTTCACCTGGGAGCGCAGTTTCACCTGGCCTTCGAGGGTGTCGGCGAGCCGGTTGAGGGTCTCGTCGAGCGCTCCGCCCACTTCCCCGGCGCGCACCATCGCCACGTACAGGGTGCCGAAGATCTTGGGATGGGCTTCCAGGGCGCCCGACAACGTGGAGCCCTGCTCCACCCGGCTGCGGACGTCTGCAATGGCCGCCTTGAGGACCGGGTTCTCGGCCTGTTGCTGGAGGATCGTGAGCGCCCGGACCAGGCTGAGACCCGAGTTCACCATGGTCGCCAACTGGCGGCTCATCAAGGCGACGTCCTTGGACTTGACCTTGCCCCCGAACCCGGGAATCTTGATGTCCCGGTCCAGCGTGGCGACCTTGTGCTCCTGGACCTGGAGCGGGATGAATCCCCTGTCACGGAGCGCCTTGGCGACCGCGGCGGACGACGATCCCTCGATCGTGCCGCTCTGGACCGATCCGCTGCGATCGCGCGCCTTGTATTCGAACATGGTGGCCGTCATGGCTGCCTCCTCGAGAGCAGGTCGAGCAGCGCCTGGACGTCGACGGCCCGCTCGACTGCGATCGTCCGGTCGACCAGATTGCGCCGCACCAACGCTGCGAGTGACTGATCCATGGTCTGCATGCCGTGCTTGCCGCCGGCCTGCATGGCGTTGTAGATCTGGTACACCTTGCCCTCACGGATCAGGTTGCGAACCGCCGGGGTGGCCACGAGCACTTCGGTGGCCACCACCCGGGAGCGGCCGTCGGCCGTCGGGAGCAGCTGTTGGCTGATCACGCCCTGGAGAGCTCCCGCGAGTTGCACGCGCACCTGGGTCTGCTGGTGGGATGGGAACACGTCGATGATCCGCTCCACCGACTTCGGGGCGTCCTGGGTGTGCAGGGTGCCGAACACGAGATGGCCGGTCTCTGCTGCGGTGAGCGCCGTCGAGATGGTCTCGAGATCGCGCATCTCCCCGACCTGGATCACATCCGGGTCCTGGCGCAGCGCGTGGCGCAGGGCCTCTGCGAACCCGAGCGTGTCGGCGCCCACCTCGCGCTGGTTCACGATCGACATCTCGTGGCGGTGGAGGAACTCGATCGGGTCCTCGATGGTGACGATGTGCACGTTCCTCGTTCGGTTGATGAGGTCGACGAGCGACGCCAGCGTGGTCGACTTCCCCGAGCCGGTCGGGCCGGTGACCAGGACCAGGCCGCGAGAGAGCCCCACGAACTCCTTGACGACCGATGGCAGCCCCAGCTCGTCGGGCGGCTTGACGTGATCGGGGATGGCCCTGAGCACCGCCCCGACCGACCCGCGCTGGTAGAAGACGTTCATGCGGAACCGACCACGGCCCGGCAACGGGTGCGAGCAGTCCAGCTCGAGCTTGTCCTCCAGCTCCTCTCGCTGCCGGCCGGTCAGCACCGCGAAGATCATGGCCCGCAGCTCCTCGGGAGTGAGCCGCTCGATCCCTTCGATCGGGACGAGCTTGCCGTTGACCCGCATCCGGGGCGGCGTCCCGACGGTCAGGTGCAGGTCCGACGCTTTGTGATCCATCACCACGTCGAGGAACTCGTTGATGTGGCGCCCCGGTTGCTCTCCCGTCCGCGGATCGGTCGGGAGACCTCCGGAACGAGCCCGGCCGCCGTTGCTCCGGGAGGCGGATCCGTACACCTCGGTGATGGCAGTCTCGAGCGTGGCCCGATGCGCCAGGGCCGGAGCGATCTCGAGACCGCTGAGCTTGGTGAGGAGCGTGCGCTTCTCGGCATCGAAGGGGTCGGTGACCGCCACGACGAGGCGTCCTGCGTCCTCCCTCACCGGCAGGGCCATCTGGGCGACTGCAGCCGAGGCGTCCAGGCGAGCGGCCGCGGTGGGATCCACCGGTGTGGACGAATCGAAGAACGCCAGGTCGAGGTGCCCCGCCACCGCCCGCAGCACAGTCTGTGGATCGACGGAGCCGGTCTCGAGCAGCAGCCTCACGAACGGCGTCTGTTCCCGTTCGGCTCGTTCCATGAGCTCGGCGACACGCTCGGGAGCCACCACCTGCCTGTCGACGAGCAACTGGCCGAGTTGGCGATCGATCGTCACCTCAGACCACCACCCTCAAGACCTCTTCGAGCGTCGTCATGCCGAGCTTCACCTTCTCCATCCCGTCCATGCGCAACGTTTGCATGCCCTGCTCGATGGCCACCCGGGAGATCTCGTCCGACGGCCGCCGTTCCACGGACATGCGCTGGATCTCCTCGCTCAGCAGCAACACCTCGTTGATGGCGAGTCGCCCCCGATACCCGGTGTCGGAGCAGTACTTGCAGCCCACCGCCTGGTAGATCGTGGGCGGCTCCTCATCGGGAGAGCAGCCCATGTCCGCCATCATCTCCTTGCTGGCGACGATGGGCTTGCGGCACCGATCGCAGATGCGCCTGGCGAGCCGCTGAGCGAGGATCGAGTCCAGGGCGGACGACACCAGGTAGGCCTCGACACCCATGTCGACGAGGCGCCCGATCGACGACGACGCGTCGTTGGTGTGCAGGGTGGAGAGCACCAGGTGCCCGGTCAGCGCGGCCTCCACGGCGATCTTGGCGGTCTCGGCATCGCGCACCTCCCCGACGAGCACGATGTCGGGATCCGACCGCAGGATCGCCTTGAGCACGGTTGCGAACTGGAGCCCTGCCTTGCGGTTCACCTGCACCTGAGTGATGCCCGGGAGCCGGTACTCCACAGGGTCCTCGACCGTGATGATGTTCACGTTGGGCCGGTTGAGGATGTTGAGCGTCGAGTACAGCGTGGTCGTCTTGCCCGAGCCGGTCGGCCCGGTCACCAGGATCGCCCCGTACGGTCGGGTGTAGGACTGCTCAAAGCGCTGCAGGGAGTTGGAGAGGAAGCCGAGATCCTGGAGGGTGAGGATCGCGTCGTCCTTGTCGAGGATCCGCAGCACGACCTTCTCGCCGTAGATGCTGGGCAGCGTGGCCACGCGCAGGTCGATGGGCCGGCCGGAGACGCGGATGCTCACCCGTCCGTCCTGAGGCACCCGGCGCTCGGCGATGTCGAGCTCAGCCATGATCTTCAGCCGAGAGACCACGGCGCCCGACACCGACCGCGGGGTCGTCATGATCTCGTGCAGGACGCCGTCGATCCTGAACCTCACCCGCAAGTGCCGCTCCCCCGGCTCGATGTGGATGTCCGAGGCGCGCTCCGTCACAGCGCGGCTGATGAGGGTGTTCACGAGCTTGACGATCGGCGCTTCCTCGACGGCGGCCTCGATCTTGGAGAGATCGTCCACGTCCTCGTCCACGGCCATGTCGGCGAGGTCCGCAACGGTCTCATCGAACCTCCCGGACCGCCGGATGGCGTCTTCGATGTCCGCCCTGGTGGCCACCTTGGGAATCACCTGCATCCCGGTGATAGCCCGGATGTCGTCGATCACCAGCACGTTGCCGGGATCCGCCATGGCGACGACGAGCCGGTCGTCCTGGAAGCCGATCGGGGCCACCGAATATCGGCGGGCCAGCGATTCGGGGATCAGCGCCGCCGCGGTCGGATCGATGGTCGCCTCGGTGAGGTTGACGAACTCGATCCCGATCTGACGTGCCAGCGTGCGCACCAGGTCGACCTCGTTGACCATCCCCTCGTCCACCAGGATCCGCGACAGGCTTTCGCCGGTCTGCGACTGGCGCGACTGCGCCCGCTCCAGATCGGCCTGCGCGACCAGACCCTCCTCCACGAGCAGGGTTCCGATGTGCTCACCACTTCGAGCCACGTCAGCTCCTCGCGCTGTGCAGCGCATAGCGTCGTGCCACCGAGAGTGTCGGCATGCCGCGGGGAGCGCTTGAGGGATCGGTCAGGCTCGGGCGGCAGCCTGCATGACCGTGCGCGGTGCATCCATCCCGGTCCACAGACGGAACGAATCGGCCGCCTGGGCAACCAGCAGGTCGAGCCCGTCGGCAACCGGGATCCCGAGGCGGCGGGCCGTCACGACCGCAGGCGTGGCCTGCTCACCGTAGGGCATGTCGAGCAGGGCAGCGGCCGCCTCCACCACCCCGTCGGGGAGTGGCTCGCCGCGCATGCCGAGCGGTGTGGCGTTCACCACTGCGGCCCCCGGACACGGCTCGCCCCACCGGTGGGACACCGCCGATCCCGACGAGCGCGCCCGGGCACGCGCCGCCGCGGGTCGACGGGCGGCCACCAGCACGCGCCGTGTCCCGCCGAGGGCCGCCAGCGCCGCAGCCGCCGCGCCGCCGGCGCCGAGCACGAGGACGGGGAGCGTCTCGTCCACCCCGAGCTCCCGGAGCACGGTACGCACCCCCGAGATGTCCGTGCTGTAGCCCACCACGTCCCCGTCGCGTCGCGCCATCGTGTTCACCGAGCCGCACCGCGCCGCCTCGGCGTCCAGCCGATCGCAGGCCGCGGCCGCCGCCGCCTTGTGGGGCATGGTGACGTTGGCCCCGGCGAGCGCCCCGGAACGGATCTCGGCGACCGCTCGGTACAGGCCCGGCACGTCCACCCGGCGCGCCTCGTAGCGGCCTTCGATGCCGCATGCCGCCAGGGCTGCCTCGTGGATCGCCGGCGACCGGGAATGGGCCACCGGGTCGCCGAGCAGGACCAGCCTCACGGGATCAGCCCGTTCTCCCTCGCCTGTTCCTGCAGTTCGAGGAACTCGTCGAAGTCGTCGGTGAACGCATGCGCTCCGGACGGGTCGATGAGCACGTAGTAGAGGTAGTCGGTGTCGGCCGGCGCGGCGGCGGCCCGGAGCGACGCGAGACGCGGCCCGGCTATGGGCGTCGGCGGGAGGCCCTGGTACCGGTACGTGTTGTAGGGGCTGTCGATCTCCAGATCGTCGAGCGTCAGGCCGTCGGGGGCCCCGCCGAGCACGTACACGATCGTCGCGTCGATCTGCAGCGGGATGCCCTGGTCGATGCGGTTGAAGACGACGCTCGCGACGAGGGCGCGCTCCTCGTCGAGGCGCACTTCTCGTTCGATCATCGACGCGATGATCACGCCGTCGTACGCGGTGAGCCCGCGGTCCTCGAGCAGCGACCAGTCCACGGAGTCGATGCGCTCCGCCGCGGTGTCGGCCAGCAACTGGAGGATCGTGGCCGGCTCGGCCGAATCGGCGATCTCATAGGTGTCGGGGAAGAGCAGGCCCTCCCATGCCTGCAGGGAACTCGCCGGGCTCTCGACGAACTTCGACACCACGCTGCCGTCGAGGAGCGGCCCGGCCAGTTCCTCGAGGGCGAACCCGGTCTGACGCGACAGGGAGTCGAGGGTCTGGTCGACGGTGAGGCCCTCGATGACGGTGATCCGGTACGCCCCCGACCCGCCCGGGCCCGAGGTGAGCAGGTCGACGAGCTCGTCCATGTCCATGCCGGTCTCCAGCTCGTACGTGCCGGCCCGCAGCAGCCCCGACACCCGCCGGTTCGCCACCTCCCGTTCGAACGCGACGCCGGACTCCACGACGCCGGCGTCTGCGAGCAACTCGCCGATCTCGACGGCCGACGCCCCGGAGGGGATCTCCACGGTCACGAGCAGCCCGGGCTCGGCGGTAGTGCCGCCGTCTGCGCCGATCGCTTCCCCGACCGTGTCGGCGAGCGCCTTCACGCCGAGGTAGGCGCCCCCGAACCCGACGACGATCAGGGCGGTCACCGCCAGCCCTTTGAGCACCCGGGGCCACCGGGGCTCGGGGCGCATGGAGCCGTACTCGTCGTGCTCTGAGTTCATCGCACACCGTCCAGGTAGGACTGGAGCAGGACCGCTGCGGCCACCCGGTCCCGCACGTCTCGTCGCCGCTCTCTCCGGAGCCCGGCCTCGAGGAGCACGCGCTCCGCGGTGACGGTCGTCAATCGCTCGTCCCGGAGCTCCACCGGCACACCGGTGGCGTCCTCCACCCGCCGGGCGAAGACCCGGGCCCCCAGCGCAGCCGTTCCTTCGGATCCGTCCAGGCCCACCGGGAGGCCGACGACGATCAGCTCGGCGGCCGTCTCCGCGGCGAGGGCCCTCAGCTGCTCGTCCAGGTCGTCTGCGGTCGCGTCCAGCGTTCCATGGGGCTGGGCGGTGATCCCGAGGGGATCACTGACGGCAACCCCGATGCGGCGCGTCCCGGGGTCCAGAGCGACGATCCTCCCCATCACCGGCCCCGCAGGGCTTCGATCACCACCCGGCGGGCTTCCTCGAGGGCGTCTGGGAGCCTTTCGCCGTGCGGTCCGCCTGCCTGGGCGAGCTCCGGATCCCGGCTCCCTCCCCCGCCGACCAATCGGGCCGGACCAGAGAGCAGCTCACCGGCGGAGATCGCCTCGTCGAGGAGATCGCGCGACACGGCGGCCACCATCCCCGCCTTGCCGTCCCTCTCCGCCCCGAGCACCACGACGCCGCTGCGCAGCCGGTCGCGTACCTGGAGTGCCAGGGCTCGCAGTTCGTCGGGCGTGGTGCCGGCGTCCGCGGCGGCCACGACGACCCCGGCACCGCCCACGTCGTCGGCCGCTTCGGTGAGCGCCGCGGCCCGCCCCGACCGCTGCTGAGCCTCGAAGGCCTCGATCCGCTCCTCCTGCTCCTTGCTGCGGGCCATGAGTGCCGCGGCGGCCCCTACGACGCCGTCCGGCTGCACCTTGAGGTGGTCGGCGGTGTCGCGCAGCATCCGGCGCAACT
>CAYXHU010000062.1:0-7386 GCA_964464675.1 uncultured Acidimicrobiia bacterium | reverse complement strand
CCGGTAGATGGCCATCGCACCGAGCAGCCAGACGATGAGGATCCCAGAGGCGATCGTCATCCCCGACCACCGGTCCCTGACGGTCTTGCTGAAGACGCTGCCCAGCATCACGACCCACCCTCCTCGTCCACGTAGTAGGTGAGGAAGATCTCCTCGAGGTCTGCCTCGCGGGTGGTGATGTCGACGACTTCGTAACGATCGGCAATGGTCTTCAGCAGAGAGTCCATCTTCCCGTCGTAGGAGAGCACCACCCGGTGGTTCTCCACGGTCACGTCTCGGACCCCGGAGACGGATTCGAACACCGATGCCTCGACCGGGGTGCCGAACTCGAACTCGACACGGCGCATCGCCTTCGACCGGAGGTCGGTGACCGATTCGACGGCAACCAGCAGCCCGTGGCGGATGATTCCCACCCGGTCGGCGACCCGCTGCACCTCGGAGAGGGTGTGAGAGGAGAGGAAGACGGTTCGCCCCTCTGCGACCACCTCGCGCATCATCGCCTGGAACTCGCGCTGCATGAGCGGGTCGAGCCCGGAGCTTGGTTCGTCCATGATCAGCACGTCGGGCCGGTTCATGAACGCCTGGATGATCCCGACCTTCTGGCGGTTGCCGGAGGACAGGTCGCCCACCTTCTTGGACAGATCGGCGTCGAGCCGCTCGGCGAGGCCGGCGACGTACTCCCAATCCACCCCACCCCGCAGATTGGCGAAGTAGGTGAGCGTGTCCCGGCCCGTGAGGTCCGGGTACATGGCCAGGTCGCCGGGCACGTACCCGATGTGGTGCCGGATCTCCACCGATTGGCGGTGCGTGTCCATCCCGAGGATCGAGGCCCGACCCGCGGTAGGCCGGATCTCGTCGAGGAGGGTCCTGATGGTGGTGGTCTTGCCGGCCCCGTTCGGCCCGAGGAACCCGAAGACCTCGCCGGCGCGGACGTCGAGGTCCAGATCGACGAGTGCCCGCACGTCGCCGTAGTGCTTGGTGAGGCCCTCGGTGTGGATGGCGGTCTCGTTGGTCATCACGGTCCTTTGGTCGTGTCCGGATCCGGCATCGAGGAGCCCCCGAGCTGCGCGGCGGCCGACGACAGCGCCGCGGCGGCGTCCTCGGTGAACACCCCCCGGCCGAGGATCTCGTAGGCGGGGCCGAGGTAGGCGGCGAGGGCGGGATCGGCGCCGAGCTGGGGATCGGTGAGGTCGATTCCGAGGATCCGTTCCACGTGGCGGTGGAGCACCAGGGCACCCAGCGACCACAGGGCGAGGACGGCGGCCCTGCCCCGCGTGTCCCCGGTCGGGCGCAGCATGCCGGATTCGACTCCTTGCTCGAGGTACTGCTCGGCGTCGGCGACGAGGTCGTCGACGAGGCGTGTGACCGCGGGCGCCTCTTCGACGAGCGTCCGTGCCAGGTAGCCGACCACGGGGCCGATCCGGGTCTCGCGCAACGCCGCCAGCACGTCGAGGCCAGGACCGGCAGTCATGGCATCCTCCTTGACGCGCCGGATGGAGGCGGCGACGTGATCGTCGCACGCGGCCCGGAGCCCGTCCATCGACCGGTAATGGTGGATCACGAGGCCCGGTGAGACGCCGGCGGCGACGGCGATCTTGCGAACCGTTGCGGCCGTCACACCCTCTTCGGCGATGCAGGCGATGGCGGCATCGCGGATGCGTGCCTTGCTGGTGAGGTCCTCCTCAGACTCCTTGAA
This sequence comes from uncultured Acidimicrobiia bacterium, assembly GCA_964464675.1. Classification (GTDB taxonomy): domain Bacteria; phylum Actinomycetota; class Acidimicrobiia; order Spongiisociales; family UBA11373; genus CAYXHU01. Next base: position 5,690 of record CAYXHU010000062.1, on the reverse strand, counting down.
CATCTGTTCAGAAATCTATACGACTGTTCAAGCTCCTGCAACCGCCCTCAGCCCCGATCGGCTTGGACCATCGCGGCCACGTCGAAGACGATCCCGGTCTCCCGTTCGGAGACGTCCCACAACCGGCGCGCCGCGCTCGGCCTCCGCGACCAGAGAGTCACGGGGCGCCGCACCGGCGGACCCCAGGCGACCCAACGCGGGGTGTAGAGCTCTCCGCCCTGCGCGCCGGGGTCGGTGGCGGCCCGGAGGTGCGCACCGGCACCGCGCTCGGGGGTCATCCCGAACAGAACGACGGCACGGTGGACGAGCCGCTGGGGAAGCGCCCCACCGGAGGCGCGCACCGCCTCCGCCTGCAGGTTGGTGTGGGTGAACCCGGGATGGACGACGAGGCTGCGCGCCCGGGCGCCCGCCCCCACCAGACGGCGATCGAGCTCCAAGGCGAAGCGCAGGTCGGCCATCTTCGACTGCCCGTAGGCACGCCACGCGCTGTAGCGCCGTGTCCGGTGCGGATCCGCGGGATCGAGCCTGCCTCCCCAGAGCCGAGCGAAGCTGGACACGGACACCACCCTGGCGGCCTCGGCCCGGAGCAACGCGGGCATGAGGAACGCGGTCAACGCGAAGTGGCCGAGGTGGTTGACGCCGAACTGCAGCTCGAACCCGTCGGCGGTCTCCACCCGGGGAGTCCCCATCACTCCTGCGTTGTTCACGAGCACGTCGATCTCCGGATGATCGGCGACGAGCTCGGCGGCGAAGTGGCGGACCGCATCGAGGGATGCGAGGTCGAATCGACGCACCGTGAGCGACGCCGCGGGGTGCTCCGCCAGGATGCTCCGCCGGGCGGAGTCTCCCTCGGCCGGGTCGCGTGCGGTCATCACGACGTGGGCACCTCTTGCGGCGAGGGCCCGGACGGTCTCGAAGCCGAGCCCCCGATTGGCGCCGGTGACCACCGCCACCTGCCCGGTCTGGTCTGGGATGTCGCCACTCGTCCAGCCCACGATTCACCCTTCGGCTCGTCGATCCTGCATGCTGGGCCCACCTCGTGTCGCACCCAAATCGGAAGCCGTCCCGGCGGCACCGATCCGCTCGTCCGGCGTGCCCTCGACGGCGAGCGTGGCCCCCGCTCCGGGCACGGCAGGCGGAATCACCGCTCCAACAGCTGCCGGGCGACGATCTCGCCCTCGTCGACCTCTCCGGTCGGCACGAAGCCGCGGGCCAGGTAGAACGGCCCGGGCGAGCCCCGGCCCGGAACCCACGAGGTGAGCCAGCCGCCGGCGCCCCACGATCGCACCTCGTCCTCCACCAGGTCGAGGGCCGCCGAGGCGATGCCGCGCCGCTGATGCATCCGGTCGATGAGCAGGCGCCACAAGAACGGCTCCGGATCCTCGGGCGAGGGCATCGCCACCATGACGAATCCGGCGATCACCCCGTCGGCCGCGACGGCCCGGTACCACGGGGTGGCGGGATGCTCCGAGTGGGTCGGAGCCAGCAGGGCCTGGGAGAGCGACTTGGGCATGGGAGCCACGAACGACTCCTGGCTCTTGTGAGTGCGCAGTGAGTACACCTCGTCGTAGAGGTCGCCGGTCACCTCCACCAGGCGGACCTCGTCGGGCCGGTTCCGGGGCCGGGCCCGCCATGCCTCCCGGTCTGGCCGGGTCATCCCGTAGATGAGGTCGTCGGACACCTCGTCGCGCACCCAGTACGAGCTGCGGGTCCGGCCCTCGAACAGGAACCCGGCGCGCTCCAGCACCATCGCCGACGGCCGGTTGTCGGGGTGCAGCATCCCCTCGATGCGGGTCACGCCCGCCTCTTCGAACAGCCAGTCGACGAGGGCGTCCACGGCCTCGGTGGCGTAACCCCGGCCCCAGTGGTCGGGGTGCAGCGTGTAGCCGATCTCGGCGGTCCGGCATCCCCAGGTCATGTGGAGCGCCAGGTCGCCGTACGTCGCGCCGGAGTCGGCGTCGGCGATCACCAGCATCCACCATTCGCCGTCGGCCGGGCCGTCCATCGCCAGGAGACCCTCGACCATCTCCGCTGCCTGATCCCTGGTGTAGGGAAGGGCATCGCTCCCGTACCTGGCCACCTCCGGGTGACCGCGGCGTTCGTGGAGTGCGGCGACGTCGCCGGCCCGGAAGGGGCGGAGCAGCAGCCGGTCGGTGCGGATCGGGACGAACACGGAGCGCAGGATACGTCGAGGATGCCGGCGGCCGGCCCCCGGCGCTCGCCCGCAGCACGGGCATTCCGCGTAGGGTGCAAGCCGTGCCGCGCTGGCGATTCCTCGCCGAGCCGCCCGGCGTCCCCGGGCTCGCCGTGCGCGGCTTCCGCGACGCCGGTGACTTCCCGGGCATGGTGGCCGCTCTCAACGCAGCGTGTGCCGCCGACGGCATCGAGCGGGTCGAGGATCCCGACCAGATGGCCCGCAGCTACACCCGCCTCGACAACAGCGACATCGACACCGACGTGACGATCGTCGAGCGCGACGGCGAGATCGTTGCCTACGCCCGGGTGGTGTGGTGGGAGCAGCACGACGGAGCTCGCCGCTACCTCCCGTTCTGTTTCATCCGCCCCGAGGCGAGGGGCATCGGGATCGGGACCGCACTGCTGGCCCACAACGAGGCGCGCCTGCGCGAGGTCGCCGCCGGCCACCCGACCGACCGGGAACGAACGTTGGACGTGTTCTGCTCCGACACCGAGGACGCCGCCCACGAGCTGTACCGCCGGTTCGGCTACGAACCGGCCAGATACGAAGCCGACATGGTCCGCCCCGGCCTCGACGACCTTCCCGATGCCCCCATGCCCGAGGGCCTGGTGGTGCGCACCCCTCGCGAGGACGAGCTGCGGGCCGTCTTCGAGGCCGAGGCGGAAGCCTTCGCCGACCATATCGACGCAGCCCCGCCGACGGAGAACGACTTCCTGGAGTTCCTCGACTTCGAGTGGCGCGACGAGGCGCTGTGGCGGGTGGCCTGGGACGGCGACCGGGTCGCCGGCCAGGTGCGCTCGTACATCGACGAGCGGGAAAACGCTCGCTTTGGACGGCAACGCGGGTACACCGAGGAGATCTCGGTGCGCCGTCCCTACCGGAGACGCGGCCTGGCCCGCTCCCTGCTGGTCCAGAGCCTCGCCGCGGTGCGGGACCGGGGCATGACCGAGGCGGCGCTCGGCGTGTCCACCGAGAACCTGCACGGCGCCTTGCGGCTCTATGAGAGCGTGGGGTTCCAGCGGATCCGCCTCTGGACGACGTACCGCAAGCCGATCTGATCCGTAGCGAGCGCGCCGGATCCCGTTCTACCGGCCGGACTCCCGGCGGGAGCCGAGCGTCGCGCTGATCGCAGCGATGTGCTCCGGGGTCGTCCCACAGCAGCCGCCGACGATCTGGACCCCGGCGCCGACCCACTCGACGACCACCTCCGCGTAGGCATCCGGTGATCCCTCCACGGGGAACACCCAGTCGGGAGGCTCGAAACGGCCGGTCTCCGCGTACGCCATCGTCGGGCCGTCCCAGTGGTCCGACAGGATGGCCAGCGCCGGCCCGGTGACCTCGATCTGCGAGTGCATGATCCCGTGGACGTCGCCACCGAGCCGGGCGCCGAGGCGCATCAACTCGCCGAACGGCCTGGGATCCGGTCTCGTGATCAGGTCGCTGCGGAAGGTGGCCACCCCGCCTGCGCCGTCGGGTGAGGCGCTCCAACCGACCAGCAGCGGGAGCCCGGTTCGCTGCGCCGCCTCGATGACGAGCGCCGCGTTGTCGAGGTCGAGCAGCATCTCGGCCACGAGGAGATCGACGCCGGACTCGGCCAGGATCTCCGCCTGCTCCCGGTATGCGGCTGCGACGTCTTCACCGGTGGGAGCGCCGTGCCAGCGGCCGAGCGGGGCCATCGACGACATCGATCCGGCGACCAGCACCCCGGCGACGGCGGCCTCGTCGACGGCACGGCGGGCCAGCGCCGCGGCGGCGCGGTTGAGCGACCGGGTCTCATCCCCGAGCCCGGCCGCCTCCAGCACGTGCCGGGCAGCCGGGAACGTGTTGGTGGTGACGATCTGGACGCCGGCGGTGATGTAGTCGAGGTGGATCCGGTGAACGAGATCGGGATGGGACTGGTTGGCCGCCGCACACCAGACCTGCGAGTCCATCGGCACGCCGCGGCGCTGCAGCTCGGTGCCGACGGCACCGTCCAGGACGAGCACGTCCCCCCGGTCGAGCCGTTCGAGCAGTCCCGCCTCCACCTGCGAATTGTCGCGCACCGCGATCGGCCTGCTTTGGGGCGGCCCCGGTCAGGCCACCACGACCGTCTTGACGTTCAGGAACTCCCGCATCCCGATGTCGGAGAGCTCCCGCCCGTATCCGCTCCCCTTGATGCCCCCGAAGGGAAGCCGCGGATCGGACACGACGAAGTCGTTCACGAAGCACGACCCCGCTTCGAGCCGGTTCCGAGCCACGTGCTCGCCGAGTTCGACGTCGGACGTGAAGACCGATGCGGCCAGCCCGAAGCCGGTGTCGTTGGCGATCCGAACCGCATCGTCGAGGTCGTCGGCGGCGATGACGGCGGCGACCGGGCCGAAGGTTTCCTCGTGGTAGACGGCCATCCCCGGCTCGACGCCGCCGAGCAGGGTGACCGGGTAGTAGGCCCCCGGGCCGGGCGGAACCTCCCCGCCCATCACCAGCCGCGCGCCGGCGCCGACCGACTGCCGCACCTGGGCGTGCAGCGCATCGCGCAGATCGGTGCGCGCCATGGGCCCGACGGTCGTGGCCGGGGCGCGTGGATCTCCGACCACCGCCGCGGACAGCTCGGCTGCGAGCAGAGCGGTGAACTCGTCGAGTACCTGCCGCTCGACGATGAAGCGCTTGGCAGCGATGCACGACTGCCCGCTGTTGAGCAGCCGGGACGCCGCGCACTTCGCAGCGGCGTGTTCCAGGTCGGCGTCGGCGAGCACGAGGTAGGGGTCGCTGCCACCCAGCTCCATCACGGTCTTCTTGAGCAATCGTCCCGCGGCGGCTGCCACGGCCCGGCCCGCCGACTCGGACCCGGTCACGGTGGCCCCGACGACGCCGGGATGCTCCAGCGCTTCTGCAACCCGGCTCGCCGGGAGCACCAGCGCCCGCAACAGGCCGTCCGGGAAGCCGGCTGTGACGACCAGGTCGTCGATCGCCAGGGCGCACCCCGTGGTCTGTGACGCATGCTTGAGCACGGCACCGTTGCCCGCCATGAGCGCCGGGGCGAGGAAGCGGCAAACCTGCCACAGCGGATAGTTCCAGGGCATGACCGCCAGGATCACCCCGAGCGGCCGGTAGGCCACGTAGCTCGAGGAACGGTCCGCCTCGATGGGCCGGTCGGCGAGGATGCGCGCCGCTTCCCCGGCGTAGTGGCGGCACACCCAGGCGCACTTGTCGACCTCGGCGAGCCCCTGGGCGACCGGCTTTCCCATCTCGTCGGCCATGAGGAGGGCCAACTCGCGGCGGGAAGCCTCCAACAGGCCGGCCATGCGCTGCATCGGCTCGGCTCGGTCGGAAACCGGCACGCCGGCCCATTCCTCCTGGAGCCGTGCCGCCGTCTCGATGTGCCTGCGAACGTCGGAGGCCGTGGTCTCCTCGTAGTCGGCGAGCCTGCGGCCGTCGGCCGGGTTGACGGTGGTGATCATGCGGCGCCTCCCCGCCTGCGGGTTGACCCCTGTATGGGAGGTGAATCGAAGGGCAA
>CAYXHU010000061.1:0-7441 GCA_964464675.1 uncultured Acidimicrobiia bacterium | reverse complement strand
CTCCCGGTCCCACATGTTGCCGAGCCCGGGGATCCCTCCCATGTGGGAGCACGATCCGAACGCGATCACCACCTGCGACTTGCGCCTCAGCAGCCGGACCATCTCCTCCTGCTCGGTGGTGCGGATCGCCCCGTTCACGAACGACGCGAAGATCGAACCGTCGGGCAGGGCCTCGACGTCGGACCGCTTCGCGTCGATCGCCACCGGCCACATGACGATCTCGATGGCGGCCGCCACGTCGAGCAGCCGCTCGGCGAGGTCGACCACCGCCTCCTCACAGCCGCCGCAGGAAGCGCACCAGTAGAACGCGACCTTGGGCTTGTCGCTCATCACGCCGTCACCTCCTCGAGGGGCTCGGGGAACACCGTCTCGGGCGGCACCTCCAGCCGGGCGGGGCCGAGAGCCTTGAGCTGGTCGGCCATCTCGTTCATCACGTCCCTCAGCCGGTCGGCTTCTGCGGCCGAGATCCACTCGAGACGAAAGCGCTCCGGCTCGACACCCAGATCGACGAGCATGCGCTTCAGCAGGTGGTAGCGGCGCAGGGCCTTGTAGTTGCCTTCTTGGTAGTGGCAGTCCCCGGGGTGGCATCCGCCGATGAGCACGCCGTCGGCGCCCCTGGCGAAGGCCTCGAGCACGAACTGAGGATCGACCCGCCCGGAGCACATCAACCGGATGATCCGGGCGTTCGGGGCGTACTTCATCCGGGAGGTGCCGGCCAGGTCGGCCGCCAGGTAGGTGCACCAGTTGCAGAAGAAGGCCACGATCGTCGGCTCGAAGCCGTTGCCGCCGTGTCGTTCGGTTTGCTCAGGCATCTGCCAGCACCCCCACGATCCCCGCGAAGATCTCGTCGTCTTCGAACAGGTTCTGATGGATGGCCCCGGATGGGCATGCGGCGACGCACGTGCCGCACCCCTTGCACAGGACCTCGTTGATCACCGCCTTGGCGTCCACGAACGAGATGGCGTGGAACGGGCACAGATCCGAGCACGTCTTGCACCCGGAGCAGTCCTCGGCGGACACGTAGGCGGTGTTCGGCTCCAACTCGATGAAGCCGGCATCGACGAGCGCCAGTGCTTCGGCGGCGGCCGCACCCGCCTGGGCCACCGTGTCCGGGATGTCCTTGGGCCCCTGGCAGGCCCCGGCCAGGAACACGCCGTCGGTGAAGGTGCTCACCGGAGCCAGCTTGGGATGCCGCTCCATGAAGAACCCGCCGCCGGCACAGGTGATGTTGAACGTGCGCCGGACGTCCTCGGCGTCGGCCTGCGGCTCGAGACCGGTGGCCAGCACCACCATGTCCACGGGGATCTCGCGCACCATCCCGGCCAGTGTGTCCTCCGCCTGGAGAATGAGCCGCCCGTCGCCGTTCGGCTCCGGGCGCACCTGGGCGACCTTCCCCCTGATGAGGTGGACGCCCTCCTCCTCGACCCGGTTGTAGAACTCCTCGAAGTCCTTCCCCGGGGTGCGCATGTCGATGTAGAACTCGTAGATCTCGGCGTCGGTCTTCTCCTGGAGGAGATGCGACAGCTTGAGTGAGTACATGCAGCACACCCGGGAGCAGTACCGGTTCGTGTTGCGGTCGCGGCTGCCGACGCAGTGGATCACCCCGATCGACTTCGGGGTGCTCCCGTCTCGCATCACCACGTGCCCTTCGGTGGGCCCGGAGGCGTTGACGAGCCGCTCCACCTCCAGGGCCGTGTAGACGTTCGAGTAGCGGCCGTAGCCGTACTGGGGCGTCCGGATCGGGTCGAAGGTCTTGAAGCCGGTCGCCACGATGATCGCACCCACCTCGACGGTGTCGAAGGACTCCGTCTGCTGGAAGTCGATCGCGTTGCGGTCGGCGCACACTTCGACACACGTCTTCTTGCACTTGCCCGTCCGGAACTCGATGCACGCGTCGGGGTCGATGACCACCACCTGGGGCACCGCCTGGGGGAACGGGATGTAGATCGGCTTGCGCTTCGACAGGCCGAGGTTGAACTCGTCGGGGGTCTTCCCCGACCGGTAGACGCACGCGTCGATGCACTCCAGGCATCCGACGCAGGCGTCCTCGATGATGAACCGCGGCTCGTGGCGCACGGTCACCTCGTACGAGCCGACGTACCCGTCGACCTCGGTGACCTCGCTCATCGTCCAGACCTTGATGTTGGGATGGGCCCTCACCTGGGTCATCTTCGGGGTGAGGATGCAGGCCGCGCAGTCGAGGGTCGGGAACGTCTTGTCGAACATCGCCATGTGGCCGCCGATGCTCGGTTCCCGCTCGACCAGATAGACCTGTTTCCCGGCGTTGGCGAGCGTGAGCGCGGCGTGGATGCCGGCGATCCCCCCTCCGACCACCATCACTGCCGGATTGATGGGTACCCGGCGTGCCTCGAGCGGGGTGTGGAGACGCACCCGCCGGACCGCGGCACGAATGAGGTGCATCGCCTTGGAGGTCGCCGCCTCTGGGTCGCGGTGCACCCACGAGTCGTGCTCGCGGATATTGGCCATCTGGAACAGGTACGGGTTCATGCCGCCGGCCGCCACCGCGTTGCGGAACGTCTCCTCGTGGAGGCAGGGCGAGCACGAGGCCACGATCACGCGGTCCAGCCGGTGCTCCTCGATGTCGTCCTTGATGAGCTCCTGGCCGGGGTCGGAGCACATGTACTTGTAGTCGCGCGAGAGCACCACCCCGGGGATCTCCGCCGCCTGCTCGGCGGCGGCCACCACGTCGATGGTCCCGGCGATGTTCGTGCCGCAATGGCACACGTACACGCCGATGCGCGGGGTGCCGTTGCCTGCATGCGGATCAGACATGTGCCGCCCTCCTCCCCAGGATGGAATCGACCGGGACGAACGATCGGTGCAACCCGAGCCGCTTCGGATCGAGCCCGAGCGCCAGGCCGAGCAGCTGTGTGAAGTACAGGATCGGGATGCTCTGCTCGAGCCCGGCCTCCTTGAGCGCCTTGCGCTGGTACCCCTCCAGGTTGAACTGGCACAGCGGGCAGGCAACGGCGATCGCCTCGGCTCCGCGGGCCACCGCGTCGGCGATGAGGAGCGACACGAGGTCGATACCGACGTCGGGCATGATCATCATCTGGCTGGCCCCGCAGCACCTGGTCTTGTACGGGTTGTCCACGACCTCGCAGCCGACGGCGGCGAGGAGCCGGTCCATGGTCTGCGGATCGGCCTGGTCGTCGAACGTGGCCAAGGGCCTGACGATCTGGCACCCGTAGTAGGGCGTCACCTTGAGACCGTCGAGCGGACGGGTGACCGCCTCGCCCAGCGCGTCCACCCCGAGGTCGTTGATCAGCACGTCGAGCGGGTGCCGGACGGCGACGTCGCGGTCGATGCGCAGCGGCTGCGGGCCGTCGCCGTTGACGGCGGTGCACGTCGCTCCGAGGGCCCCGCACACGATGTCGCGCAGTGCCACGTCGTCGCCGAGCTTGCCCTGGGTCTTGGTGAGCACCAGCCAGCAGGCGTTGCACGGGGCGACCACGTCGTTGCCGGTCGCCGCGGCGAGCGCCAGGTTCCGGCCGGCCAGCGCCACGGCCTGCACCTCGTCGATCGCCATGTAGGCGGTGGCTCCGCAGCAGTTCCAGTCGTCGAGCTCGTCGAGCCCGAGGCCGAGCGCGGCGAACACCGCCTGCATCGACTCGTCGTACGGCCGGCCGGTGCCCTTGAGCGAGCACCCCGGGTAGTAGCTGTAGTCGCTCACGATGCCACCTCCGCACGATGCTCTTCCACGGTGTCGAGGAGCTTGCGCAGCTCGGCGCGGTGCCGGATCGTGTCCCGCCGCAGCGAGAACCGGCGCTTGCGCACGACGTTCATCCCCATCCCGGCCATGCCCAGGTACCGGAGCACCCCCGACTTGAGGGCCAGCCGGGCGAAGAGCCGGACTTCGTTCATCCGCCCGTCGCGGCGCACGATCGTGGAGAACTCCCGGGCCATGACCGCGGTCGGGTGCCGCCTCGGGTACGTGCCCTCCTCGAGGGCCCGCCGCTTGAGGGCGTACATCACGTCGGTGACCGGGATCTGCTGGGGGCACTCGACGGTGCAGGCGTAGCACGACGTGCACAGCCAGATCGTGTTGCTGGAGAGCACGTCGTCTTTGAATCCCTCGCGCGCCAGGTACATGATCCGCCGCGGGCCCTCGTCCATGTGATCTGCGAGCGGACAGGATCCGCTGCACACGCCACAGTGGATGCAGCGGCGGAGTTTCTCCTCTCCGACCAGATCGGTGAACCAGGCGGCGAACTCGCGATCCCGGTCCGCTTCGGTCCGGATCTTCGGCTCCTTCGCCATTGTTTCCTCTCTTCGGTGTGCTCGGTCAGGAGACGGCGATCTGTCGGCGATCGCGGTCTCGAAGATGCAGGTAGCAGGTGCGCCCTCCCGGCCGCCCCCTCAGCAGGCAGTGGTCTCGGAAGAGGATGCTGCAGCGGAAGCAGACGCCGGCCTCGTCTTCGGCGGCGACGGCCAGCGAGAGCCGGTCGAGATGGGTGGCCAGCCGTCGGGCCTCGCCGACGGGCTCCTCGTCGAACACCACTCCGGCGACACGATCGACGGCCGTCTCGAAGTCGCCGAGGAGGCGGCGGGCTTCGTCGGTCAGGGACAGGTGGAGCGTGCGCCGGTCGCCGGGCACGGCGGTGCGCACCAGCAGGCCGTGCTCCTCGAGGCGCCTCACGGTCTTGCTGGCCGCGGCGGCGCTGACGCCGAGGAAGGCGGCCACGTCGCCGACCCCGAGGGCGTCGGCGCGGTCCACGAGGGTCAGGACCTTGAGCTGGGCGATGGTTACGCGGTCCCCGGCAACGGCCCTGAGCTGCTCTTCGACGAGGTCGCCGACCGTCGTGGCGAAGATCGTGGCGCTGGCGATGAGGTCTCTGATGGCAGCGGTGTGCTCGTCGGCCATTGTGGCCCGTCGTCTCGTTCCCGGCTCAGCAGCCGTCTCGATACTCAACCAGGTTGATCGTATCGGTGGTTACGGGCCGCAACCCACTCCCAAAGGTCCCAACGGTTTCCGGTGTCCCGCTTCGGGACATTCGGCCCTAGGGCTAGCCGAGGGCTTCCCGGCCGTATTCCTCGTCGGCCGAGATGATCCGGAAGCCCGAGTCGAGCTCCAGCGGAGCCGGGAGAGGACGCACGTCGAGGTGGGTGCGACGCGGATCGTACGGGTCCTCGGCGATCTCGGCGATCAGGTCGGGCGGGAGCATCCGGGCGATCCGCAGCATCTCGCGGCGGTCCTCGAGCGATGTCCCGACGAAGCGGGCGTGGCCCTCGGCGTCGACCCGGTCCACGAGGTACTGCGCAACCTCGCGTCGCCAGGCATTCCGGGACCGTCCCTCCGAGAACAACGGCATGCCCCTCACCTCGCCGGGGTAATCACACCGGTGTAATTGTACGGTAGGTCCCCTCGGGGATCGCGTCAATCGGGACGGCCGGGACCCTGCGCGTCGCCGGCCACGGCCTCGGCGGCGGCCCGCCCCGACCGCAGCGCACCTTCGATCGAGGGCGAATGCCGGTGATCCCCCGCCACGTACCGGCGGGGGCCGACGCGTGCCCCGGCCGCCCGGTAGCGGGCCGGATGGGCGTGGCGAATCGACTGGACGGCGACCTCCTCCCACGCCTCGACCACGGGACCGAACAGGGCGCCCATGCGGGCACGCACCAGGCCCGGCACTTCGTCGCCGGAACCCAGCGCCTCCACGGCGACGAGCGCCCGACCGGGCGGGGCGTAGCCGGGAGCCACCTCGCTCATCACCGCCAGGTTGGTCACCGGGCCTCCGTCGGGGTCGAGGACGATGAACGGGCCGCGCAGCGGCGGCTCGGGCACCGAGTACCACACCCCCGTGACCGGCCGCGACCCCGGATCGGGGACGCCGGCCAGCCGGGCCGCCTCGGGCCCTTCCGTGGCGACGACCACCGCCGCGGCGTCGATGCGCTCCCCGCCCTCCAGCAAGACCCCGGAGACGCCCAATCCCACCACCCGGGATCCGAGCCGGACGGCGCCCTCGGGGAGCCGGGCCGTCAGCTGATCCGGGATCGCCTGCATCCCCGTTGCAGGGACCGCGGCGGCGCCGCCCGACAAGGCCCCCCAGACGAACTCGAACATCCCGGCCGGAGCGGCCAGGTCGCCGTCCAGCGAGATCCCGGCGAACAACGGGCGGAACAGCCGATCCACCGCCCGGCTCGACATCCCGGCGTCGGCGAGCAGCTCGGCAGCCGTCCCGGCGTCCGTGCGCTCCAGGAACCGGGCAGGGTCGCCCCGTCGGAGCCGCAGGGCGAGGCGGGCGATGCGGAGCTTGTCGGCGAGCGAGCCCACCGGAGCCCGGAGCGCAGTCCAGGCCCCCAACGGCCGGCGCAGCGGGTCGGTGACCCGGCGAAAGGAACCGTCGGCCCACACCAGCGCCCCCGGCTCGAACCGGCGAAGGTCGAGGGCGTCGAGGTCGAGGACCCGCCGGCCCTCCCGGTACGCGGTGAGGTACACCTGGAAGCCGCGATCGACGAGGAACCCGTCTACCAGGTCGGTGCGCACCCGCCCGCCGACCCCGTCGGAGGCCTCCAGCACCAGCGGCTCGAGGCCCCGGTCCGCCAGCTGCAGCGCGCACGACAGCCCGGCCAGGCCGCCGCCGACCACGACGACGTCGGTCACGAACCGAACGCGATCGACAGCGCCTCGTCGAGGTTGCGGTGGCGGAACTCGAACCCGTCGGCGAGCAGCCGCTCCGGCAGGACCGCCTGACTGTCGAAGAGCGACGCCTGGGCGAGCTGGGACCCGAGGACGACGTCGAGCACGAACCGCGGGATCGGCAGCAGGATCGGCCGCCGCAACGCCCTGCCGACCGCCTTCATGAACGCCTTGTTCCGCACCAGCTCCGGCGACGTCAGGTTGACCGGCCCCGACAGGCCGGAGCCCAGCAGGTGCGCGATGGCGCGCACCTCGTCCTCGAGGGAGATCCACGACCAGAACTGGCGCCCCGAGCCGATCCAGCCGCCCAGGCCCCAGCGGTACGGGCTCAGCCAGGAGGGCCCGAACGGGGCCATCATGCGTCCCAGCGCCCCTCCCTCGGGGCTCAGCACGATGCCGGTGCGTAGATTGACGACGCGGACCCCGGCCTGCGCCGCGGCCGAGGCCGCCGCCTCCCATGCGACGCACACGTCGGGGAAGAACCCCTCCCCGGGTGGGGCGTCCTCGGTGAGCCGCTCTTCACCGCGGTCTCCGTAGATGCCGATCGCCGATGCGTTGATGAGGACGGAGGGCGGCCGTTCCAGCCCGGCGATCGTGGTCGCCAGGAGGGTGGTCGAACCGACCCGGGAGGAGCGGATCAGGCCCTTCTCGGCCTCGGTCCACCGGCGCTCCCCGACGCTGCGCCCCGCCAGGTTGACGACGCCGTCGCACCCCTCGAGCGCCCGGGCGTCGATGGTGCCCGCGTCCGGGTCCCACGTGTTGCCCCCCGACGTCGCGGTC
>CAYXHU010000060.1:0-7587 GCA_964464675.1 uncultured Acidimicrobiia bacterium | reverse complement strand
CCGCACGGGCCACATGGATGTCGGCCGTGGCGTCCACCACGAAACGGGCGCCGACGTCGCACGTCTGGGCGCCGCTCTGGATAGCCAGGCGCACAATGCGCCGGCCCTCCGCCTTGGCGTCGACAAACCGAGCACCGAGGCGCATGTCGACGCGGCCCGTCTCGACGAGCATCGCCGCCATGGCCGCGGCCATCGCGTCGGGCTCGAATGTGACGCGAGCCCATTGCTCGCGCGTAAGGCCGGCTCGGCGCAGCGAGTCCTTCACCCGCCCCAACGTGTGGAAGGAGATGGCCAGCGGGATCCCCAGGACGTCGCCCACCAGGGCTCCCGCCCACGCCGAGAGCCAGTAGTGGCTGTGCACGACGTCGTAGGGGCGGTCCCGTCCGGAGGCGAACCTGACGACACCTTCGGCAAACTCGCGCACGCTCCCGTCGAGGTCGGCGACCGGCAGCGGAGCCGGCGGCCCTGCATCGACGTGAATCACGCGGTACCCGGGCGACGGCTCGACCACGGCGGGCACGAGCGGGTCGGTCCTCCTCGTGAACACGTCCACGAGCACGCCCCGGCCTGCCATCGTCCCGGCCAGTTCGTGGATGTAGACGTTCATGCCCCCGGCATCCCCGCTGCCGGGCACCGCGAGCGGCGACGTGTGGACGCTCAGGTAGGCGACGCGCTCGATCACAGCGCCGCCTCAACCCGAAACAGCGGGCGCGCCTCGGCGCCCATCCGGAACTTGTACGCCTCGTCCCCCTTGAGGAAGTCGAAACGGGCTCTCCCCGCGGCGATCGCCTGCTCGATCATCCGGTCCACCAGCACCACACCCGGCGAGACCTTCCCGAGGTCCGGGTCGAACGCCGAGTTGTACAGGTAGTAGGCGTCCGGTTCCTCGAAGCCGAAAGCCGCCGCGACCGGGGTCCCATCGCCGGCCGTCAGCAGGTCGAGTGCCGCCCCGTCCAGGTCGAGCAGGGCGGCGAAGAACGATGCCATCGCGTCGTCGAAGAACGCCCCCTTCTCGCCCAGCGCGGCTCGGTGCATCGTGACGAAGGCGTCGAAGGCTCCGACAGACCCGTCCCTCACCAGATGCGGCTCGCCGAGCGCTGCGGCGAAACGCCTCCGCTTCCGCCGGGTCTCGTGACGGTCCTTGGACGACAACCCTGCCAGGTACTCGTCGTAGGTCCCGGGCAGCCGCAGCACCGCAGCGACCTCGTGCCGCACGCGCCCCGCGGCGATGCCGGCCGCGCCGAGGCCGCCCTCGACCACATCGCTCGCCTCGACGGGAAGCGAGTCGAAGGACAGGCTGGTGCCGCCGGGCAGCGACGATGCGAGGGAGGCCACCAGGGCCGCCGCGTCCTGCCCTCGCGGGGTGTGGTAGTCGGTGAGGCCGGGCTCCCCGAGGAACCGCACCACCCCGCCGTCGCGGTACAGCGGGAGCAGCGCACCCTCGGACTCGACCAGCATCATCTCGCCCGAGCCGCGTTGGTTCCACCACGTCTCCAGGAACCCGCGCCCCGCGAACGGCCCGACTCCGGGAGCACACGGCTCGAGGCTGAACCCCGGCGTGGACCAGTCCGTGTGGATCTCCATCAGGTCGCGTCCGGGATCGGCTCGAGTGCCCCGACCGGCCTGCCTCCCCCGAGCACCGCCGGCCGGGCGACGGAGGCGAGCGCCTCCTCCTGGTACGCGGGCAGGAGGCCGAGGCGGCGGAGCATCTCGATCACCCCGATCACGGCGACCGAGATCTCCCCGGTCCACGCCTTGGCGGCGATGCCGAGCCCCCCGTACCAGGCCAGACCGACGCATCCCCGCGCGCCGCCCTTCACGACTCCCGGAACCCAGCGCGCCAACTCGGCCTCCGGGAGCTCTCCATCGGACGTGAGCGACGAGAACCGATACATCGCATCAGCGACCGGGGCGAGGTCGGGATCGGTCGCCAGCCGGGCGTAGGCGGCTGCCAGCCCGGGCACGGTCACCCGGAAGGTGGGAACCCCGCACCCGTCGACGCCCACCGGGGTGAGCGGCTCGCCGGTCACGTCCCCGGCGTAGACGAGGACTGCGCGCTGCAACGGATGCCCCGGGTCGGTGTAGTCGGCCGTGGACCAGCCCTGCGCCGCGCAGGCCCGCAGCATCGCGGCGTGCTTCCCCGAGCAGTTGTGGAACAGCGGCCGGAGCGTGAGTCCGGCCGCCGCAACCCGCCGCGTCGCCGACGCCGAGCGCGGCCACGACGGCGGACAGCGCAGTGCCGATACGTCGAGGCCGACTTCGGCCAGCATCGTCGCGACGTAGGCGAGGTGCACGGGTTGCCCGCCGTGGCTGCCGCAGGCAACGGCGAGTTGCTCCGGGACGAGCGCGGCGCCGAACCGCTGCGACACCAGACCCTGGAACGGCTTCGCGGCCGAACGGAAGTAGAACGGCCGGTCGATGGCCTCACCGAACGAAGCCACAGGACGACCGGACCCGTCGACGGCTGCCACCGTCACCGGATGCCGGGCCTCGACGAGGCCGGAACGCACCTCTCCGACGAGCACCCGGACCTACCGGAACACGTCGGTGGCGTCGGCGGCACCGGCCGCGTACCGGCCCGTCAGCTCGGCCTGGATCCTGTCGTAGGCGTCGTACACGGCACGCCGCTGGCGGGACAGCTCCGCTTCCACGACGGCCAGCCGTTGCTGGATCTCGGCCAGTTCGCCGTCTCCGAGCTCGGGGAGCCTGGCCAGGAAGTCGTCCGACAGCACCTTGTCGATGGCGCGCCGGCCGATCTCCGGCAGGTCCGGGATCTCCACCTCGACACGCCGGTCCGGGAATCCGGGGCCGGCGGCCCCTTCGCCGGCGAGGATCTCGGGGAGCGCCTCGAGCAGGGATCGCTCGTCCTCCCCGCGGCGGCGGCGCGCCTCGAAGGCGAGCAGGTCCATGCGGCCGTGCACCAGCCGGCGGTAGTAGGACAGCTCGATGTCGAGGCCGCTGCAAACGGCCCGTCGGTGGCGCAGTTCGGCGACATCGAGGTCCCCGAGTGACGCGGTGAACTCCTCGTCCTGCACGATGTCGATGCGACGGCGTCGCTCCTCGGTCACGTGATCGCTCCGGTCGTCTCGGCTAGCCCGTGCCTCAGGGGCACACCCGGGCAACCGTAGGATACGGGTTCACCGCAGAGACGCCACCGGGGTAGATGCCGAAGTGCAGGTGGTAGGCCCCCGGGGCCGGGTTCCCGGTGTCCCCGACGTAGCCGATCACGTCACCGCGCGACACCCGCTGGCCGTGGACCATGCCCTCGGGATACGAGTCGAGGTGCGCGTAGAAGTAGTTGACGCCGTGGTCGGCGTACAGCCAGACGATGTTGCCGCCCAGCACTCCGTACGACTTCTCGACGTACCCGTCGGCCACCGCTACGAGCGGCGTGCCGCGCAGCGCCATCAGGTCGACCCCTTTGTGGGTGCGGCCTCCGCTGCGGGGTGCCCCCCACGTGTCGGTGAACGCGCTCGGGCCGGCCACCGGGCAGATGAACCCCGGCGTGACCGACTCGGGAACCCCTTGAGCCGCCGGTGCCGCGAGTGCCGCCCGGAGCTCTTCCGCCCGCAGTTCCCGCTCCTCTTCGGCGCGCAGGCGTGCCTGCTCCTCGGCCTCCCGCCGGAGCCGTTCCTCTTCTTCGCGACGGCGCTGCTCGGCGAGCGTCTCCTCGGCGGTCGCCAGCTGCTCCTCGGCGGTGGCGAGCTCCGCTTCGGCGGCCCGGAAGAACTCCTCCATGCGGGCGGCAACCGCCTCCGCCTCGATGCGCAGTTCGGCGAGGCGCCCGCCGTCCTCGGTGAGCTGCGCCTGGAGGCGCTCCATCTCGGCAGTGGCCGCCTCCAAGTCGTCGAGGGCGGCGGCGTCGTCGGCGACCGCGGCGGCGATGATGCTGCGGGCGATCACGGACTGGGTCAGCGCGGCCGAGTCGAAAGCCGCCAGCCCCCCATCCCGCTCCGGGCCGTGCATGTAGGCCTCGACGGCATGCCTGCGAACCGCATCGCGCATCGTCTCCACATCGTCTTCGTACTCCTCGATGCGGCTGCGCAGCAGGCCGATGCGATGGGTCAGCTCCCGGTACTCGGAGTTGATCTCCTCGTATCGAACGACTGCAGCCTCGAGATCGGCGAGGGTGGACGCTCGCTCCGCGGCGGCAGCCTCCCGCTCGGCATGGGCGTGCTCCACCTCCTCTTCGGTGATCGAGAGGGCCGGCGCAGCGCCGACGACGAGGGCCGCTACGAGCACCAGCGCCGTTGCGCCCAGCGCCCGGCGCCGAATGGGATCCACCACGTCGGTCATCGTATTGGGAGGGTCGGAGGGCTCCCGGTCTTTCCCTATCGGCGCGTTAAGGGCAGGAGTGAACCCTTTGTCAGGCGATGAGGCGAAGCACCAGCCAGAACGGGGCGACGGCCAGCAGGACGCCGTCGAAGTAGTGCAGGCTGCCCGGCATCCGCTCGACGAGGTAGAAGCCGCCGGCACGAAGGAGGGAGCCCAGGTTCCGGCCGGCCACGAGGCCGAGCGCGGCGCCGGCCGAAGCAACCAACATTTGCCACACCTCGTCCCCCCAGACGAGGCCGGCCACGATCCCCCCGGCGAGGGCCGCCACCACCCCCAGCACCAGCGGGTCGAACCCGGGGACCGCGACCCGGCCGGCCAGCCACATCGCCGTGACGGACGCCGCCGCGATGAGCAGGTAGGCAAACACTTCGTCTTCGTTGCGGAGGCGCAGCAGGATCAGTGAGCCCGCCCCAAACGCTCCGCCGACGGTGACGACCGCGGTGGCGGCCACCGACTCGATGGGTCGCAGCCGCGGGTTCACGACACTCCACAAGAGCGCCCCCAGCCCGGCACCCACGGTCGCCGCAGCCGTCCCCGGGATCCCGAACCGGTACGTGGCCAACGCCGATGCGGCTATCCCGACGACCAGGGGAATCGCCCCGATCGGGACGCCCCGCCGAGCCGCGTAGTCGGCGAGGTCGTACGCCCAGACTCCCCCGGCGAGCACTACGGTGACGGCCAGCCACTGCAAGCTGAGCGAATTGGCGATGACGAGGGCCGCAGCGAGGGCCACGACGAGGCCGATCTCGATGGCGGCGGGAGACCGCACCACGGAAGTCCCCCCCGACACGGGAGGGATGAGCGCCACCTCGTCGTCGTCGGCCACCGGCGTCTCCGCCGAGGCGGCCGATCCGTTGACCCACACTGCGGCGCTCCCCAGGCCGCGTGCGAACTGTGGCCCGAACCGGTCGGCGGCGGCGGCGAGCACTTCCCCGACGGTGCTGCCCGGCACCTCGGCAGAGGGCGTGCCGGCGCTCTCCCGGAGGTTGGCGAACAGCCGGAGGCGCGCCATCAGACCTCCGCCGTGCCGAGCGAGCCGCTCATCACCACCGTCCCGTCGGGCCGGGTCGTCTCGAAGACGTACCCGCCCCGGGACTCCCACGCCGTGGTCTCCAGGTCGCTGCCGGGGAACACCATGTCGGTGAAACGCACGCCGAGGGAGCCCACCGCGGTGGGATCCCCGCCGACGAGGTGCTCGACCAGGCCGCCCGATACCAGCGAGAGCGTGCCGAGGCCGTGGTTGATGACCCCGGGAAGCCCAACCGCGGCGGCCACACCCGGGTCGAGGTGGATCGGGTTGTGGTCTCCGGAGGCCTCCGCGTAGCGCGCCGGCATCCCCTCGTCCACGTGCTTGGAGAACGAGGCGGCCACCGCACCGCGCTCTGGGGGCGGCGGCTGCGGCGAACGAGGCCGCGGAGTCCCGCTGCCGGCGCCCCGGACGAAGATCGTGGCCCACTGATCGACGACCGGCTCGCCGTCCGTGGTGGTGGCGGTGAGCCGGGACGTGAACGTGGCACCCGTGCCCTTGTCCTCGACGGACTCCAGCACCGGGCTGAGCACGAGCGTGTCCCCGGGCCGGATGGGACGGTGGTACCTGAATGCCTGCTCGCCGTGCACGATCATCAGCGGGTTCTCGACCCCGAGCTCCGGGTCGCTCGCTGCCGCGAGCATCAAGGCCAGACCGGAGCGAACCGGGAACACCAGTGAGGCCACCTGGCCGGGCCCGCGGCGGTGCCGGGGGTTGGGGTCACCCGACGCCTCGGCGTAGTGCTCGATGTCTTCTGCGGTGATCGTCACCCGGACCGGTTCATACACCTTGCCGGCGAGGTCGAAGTTGAGCGGCATGGCGCCAGGGTACCTCCCGGGCATGACGCGGTCCGGCTGCATCCCCCGATCCGGCCACGGGGGTGGGCCGACGCAGGAAGGCCGCAGGCCTGCCCCCCGCGAATCTCAGCCGGCCGGCTCGGCGACCCGCGCCACCAGGCCGGCGGATTCCGCCGCGTCCCTCGTCCCGGGCGAAACCGTCCGGTGGTCAGGAACCGAGCTGCACCTCGCGCTGGTAGGCCTTCCATCCGGGGCACCACCCGGTGTGCCACTTCCACAATCGAGCCATCAGGCTCTTCGGCTTCGCCTCGGCACGCCGGCGTATCGGGCAGTCGGCACAGTTCGACTTCATGGCCGGACCGTACGGCGGGGGACCGAGGAGCGACAGGGCGAAAAGGCCCGATCCGGCCGGATACCATGGCCACACCGCCGGCCGGCCCAGGGAGGCCCTCGTGCAGTGTCCCGAGTGCGGAAGCGACGTCGTCACGGCCGAGATGTGGGGCTGGGTCGATCCCGCTTCCGGGAAGTACGTGCGACGCCTGCTCGGCTTCCGGTGGGACACCCTGGGCATCACGCTCGCCATGTTCGGGATCGGCCTCCTCTATGCGGCCTTCTACCTGGTGGCCGTGCCCGGGTACCTGGTGTGGCGCCTGTTCACGTCCACCCGCTACTCGGTGCGCCGGACGGAGTACATCTGCGAAGCCTGCGGGCTCGCCTGGCACGTCGACCGGTAGGGATCAGGCTCGGGCACCGCCCAGATCAGGGAGCGGCAGGCCCGCCTCGATGACGAGTTCCCGGACGGCCTCGAGGGGCAGGCCGGCAACGTTGCCCGCCGAGCCGCGGATCTCGGCCACGAACCACCCGGCGCGCTCCTGGATGCCGTAGCCGCCCGCCTTGTCGTAGGGCTCCGGCCCGGCCACATAGCGGTCGATCTCGGCTGCGGTCAGTTCGGCGAGGCGAACCTCGGTGAGGCCCACCCGCTCCCCCAGCCAGCCGTCGCCCCGCCTCAGCACGACACCGGTGAGGACCTCGTGCCAGCGGCCCGACAGGGACCGCAGCATGGCGCGGGCCTCGGCGGGGTCGGCCGGCTTGCCGAGCAGGACGCCGCCCAGCCGGACCATGGTGTCGGCGGCGAGCACCGGCCGGGCCGGGAAGCGGGCCGCCACCGCCGCCGCCTTGCGGTGGGCCACGGCCAGGACGGCCTGATCGCCCGCCGTCCCCGGATCGACGGACTCGTCCGCCTCCGGGGCGCACACCTCGAACGCAAGCCCCACCTGCCTGAGCAACTCGGCGCGCCGCGGCGACGACGAGGCGAGCACCAGCACGCTCACCCCCGGACCTCATGGGGGAGCGGGAACCATCGGAGGTGCTCGAAGTCGGCGGTCACGTCGAGACGGTCGGCGGCTTCCCCGACCGCTGCGTTCGCCA
>CAYXHU010000059.1:0-7603 GCA_964464675.1 uncultured Acidimicrobiia bacterium | reverse complement strand
CAGGCCGGCGCTGAGGGTGACGTGGTGTCGCTGGCGGTGTCGGGGTCGGACCCGGACGGGCACACGCTGACCTGGTCTGCGACCGGACTCCCCGCCGGCGTGTCGATCGATCCGGCCACCGGGGTGATCTCCGGGACGGTCACTTACGACGCGTCGCCCGGGTCCCCCTACGCGGTGACGGCACGGGCCGAGGACGATGGGAGCCCGGTGCTCGGCGCTCAGGTGTCGTTCACCTGGACGGTGGGCGACACGAATCGTGCGCCGGTGTTGTCGGATCCGGGGGATCAGTCGCATCCTGAGGGGATGTGGCTGGCGCTGCCGGTCCCGGCGTCGGATCCGGATGGCGACGGGTTGACGTGGAGTGCGTCGGGGTTGCCGGATGGCCTGTCGATCGACCCGGCGTCTGGGGTGATTTCGGGGACGGTCGCCTACACGGCCGGGGCGGGGTCGCCGTTCGCGGTGGCGATCACCGTGGACGACGACGGGAATCCCAGCCTGGACGATTCGGTCGCGTTCACGTGGACGATCGACGACGTCAACCTGCCGCCGGCGGTCGTGTCTCCCGGTGACCAGGCCTCCGACGAAGGGGAGACGATCACGCTTCCTGTGCCGGGGTCTGACCCGGATGGTGACACGCTCACCTACTCGGCTGCGGGTCTGCCACCGGGCTTGTCGATCGACCCGGTCACGGGGGACATCACCGGCACCATCGGCTTCGACGCCTCCCCCGGATCTCCATTTGCAGTCACGGTGACCGTCACCGACGACGGCACCCCCAGCGAGTCCACCGTCGTCGGCTTCACCTGGACCGTGGCCGAAGTGAACCGGGCACCACAGATCACCAGCCCCGGCGACCGGTCGAATGCCGAGGACGACGCCGTCACCTTCTCCATGGCCGGCAGCGATCCCGACGGAGACACCCTGGTGTGGTCGGCGGCCGGGCTGCCTCCGGGTCTCGCCGTCGATCCCGACACGGGGATGATCACCGGCATCATCGGCTTCGACGCCGCCGCTGCATCGCCGCATACGGTGATCGTGACGCTCACCGATGACGGGCAGCCTCCGCTGACGTCGCAGGTCTCGTTCTCCTGGACGGTGGACGAGACGAATCGGGCACCCGAAGTGACCGAACCCGCAGACCAGGTCTCCTCTGAAGGCGATGCGGAGTCGCTCACGGTGACCGGCTCCGATCCGGACGGGAACGACCTGACCTGGTCGGCGTCGGGACTGCCCCTCGGCCTTGCCGTCGATCCCGCTACCGGCATCGTCTCGGGGACGATCTCCTACGAGGCGGGCGCAGACTCGCCGCACACGGTGACGGTGACCGCAACCGACGATGGGTCGCCTCGCCTGTCGGCATCAGCATCGTTCACCTGGACGGTCGCCGAGACGAACCGCGAGCCGGAGATCGAGGAGCCGACCAACCGCACCTCCGCGGAGGGCGACGCCGTGTCGGCGACCGTCGGTGGGTCGGATCCCGACGGTGATGGTCTGTCCTGGAGCGCCGAGGGACTGCCGCAGGGATTGGCGATCAGCGCGTCCACCGGTGTGATCTCCGGAACCGTGTCGTACGAGGCGGCCGAGGCCTCGCCATACACGGTGACGGTCGTCGCCACCGACGACGGTGCCCCGCGACTGTCGGCGTCGGTGACCTTCACCTGGACTGTCGTCGACACCAACCGGGCGCCGGAGGTGGCCGAGCCCTCCGACCGCACGAGTGAGGAAGGCGACACCGTCACTGCCGCCTTCTCCGGCGAAGATCCCGACGGCGACGAACTGACATGGTCCGCCGCCGGACTCCCTCCCGGACTGGCGATCGACCCGGCCTCCGGCAGTGTGTCCGGGTCGCTGGACCACGAGTCGGCCGGGATCTATCCGGTCGAGATCACCGCATCCGATGGCTCGGATGAGACCTCGGTGACGTTCACCTGGACAGTGCGGGATGTGAATCGTGCTCCGGAGGTCGAGGAGGTCACCGACCGCACCGACGCCGAGGGTGAAGCGGTGACGGTCACCCTCGACGGGTCCGACCCGGACGGTGACGACCTGAGGTGGTCGGCGACCGGGCTCCCGTACGGGGTCGCCGTCGACCCGGCCACCGGGGTGATTTCGGGGACCCTGTCGTACGACTCAGCGGGTGCGCACACGGTGCGGGTGACCGCGACCGACGACGGAGATCCGGCGCTGTCGGCGTCGACGTCGTTCATGTGGACGGTGACGGATGTCAATCGCCCGCCGCAGGTCGTGGATCCCGGGGATCGGTCCGACGCGGAGGGGGATCGGGTGACGTTCGCGGTGGCGGCATCGGATCCCGACGGGGATGCGATCTCGTGGGGTGCGGTGAACCTGCCCGATGGGGTGTCGATCGATCGGGCCACCGGGATCGTGTCGGGGGTGCTGTCGTACGAGTCTGCCGGCACGTATGTGGTGACGGTCACGGTCACCGATGACGGGTCACCGTCGAAGTCGGCGTCGGTGCAGTTCACGTGGGCGGTGGCGGATCGGAACCGGCCTCCGGTGCTGCTGCCGTTCGGGGACAGGTCGGGGCTGGTGGGCGACTCGGTGGACGTGACGTTGCAGGCGTCGGACCCGGATGGGGACGCGGTCACCTGGTCGATGAGCGGGTTGCCGACCGGGCTGGGATACGAGGCCGGTCGTATCACCGGGGTGTTGCAGGAGCCCGGGGTGTACGGGGTCTCGGTGCGGGTCACCGACCCGAACGGCGGGTCGGCCTCCGGCTCGTTCACGTGGACGGTGACCGTCCCGGCGCCTCCACCGGACGATCCGGAGCCAGAACCGGGATGGCCGGAGATCCGCCGGCTCCCGGCCCGCACCGACCTGATCGGCGACACCGTCACGGTGCAGCCCGAGGCGTCGCATCCCGACGGGCTCGAGCTGCGGTTCTCGGCGGTCGGGTTGCCCACCGGCACAACGATCGACCCGGGCACCGGGCGGATCTCCGGGACGCTCACCACTGCGGGTGACTTCACGGTGATCATCCGGGTCACCGATCCCAACGGGCACTCCGCGGCCGCCACCTTCTTGTGGAGTGTTGCGGTGCCGCCGAACGAACCGCCGACCGCCGGGAACGACGAAGTCACCATCGATCTCGACGAGATCACCGACGGGGTCCGGGTGGCGGTGCTCGGCAACGACACCGATCCCGAAGACGCCGCCTTGGAGATCCTCTCCGTCGGACAGGTGCCGGTCGGCACCCTGTCGATCGACGGTACCGAGATCCTGTTCGTCCCGCCGGCGGGATGGACCGGGCGGGTGTCGTTCCTCTACACGATCGCGGATGACGCCGGCAACCAGGCCACCGCCCTGGTCACCATCGTCGTCCAACCCCCCGCAGAGGAACGAGCCGGCACCGACGCCGCCATCTGGGACGACCTCGGCACCGAACTGCGGCCCACCACCGGGCCCGGCTCAGACGTCGTGCTCGGCTCTCTGGTCCAATCCCTGTCCGTGCTGAGAATGCCCCTCACCCTCCTCGGAAGCGCAGTGCTCACCTCCCTGCTCCTCGGCGGACTCCTCAATCTGGGCTTCGTGCTGCACCGGGGAATCCCCATGTTCTCGCGGAACAACCGGCGCCGAATGGCGGTCGTGCTGGTGGCCCATGGGGACCGCCTCGACGTGCTCAGGGACCCCCAAGACCCGGCAACCGTGCTGCACCGCTTCGTCGCCACCGAAGCCGGGGTGATCGCAACCGGACGAGACCGCAACATCGGCGACGACACCTGGATCGAAGTCGAAACCCCCGAAGGCCCAGGATGGGTTCCACGTCTCAACCTCACCGAACACGTCGACGCGGAGAGCTTCGCCGAAGACCCCGACGTCCACCAGATCCTCGGCGGCTTCGTCGCCGCGTTGCGCACCCGGGGCGACCTCGCCCCCCTCGTCTCCCGCTACGGCCTGTGGGTGGCGCACCACGACGACCCGATCCACTACGGCCCAGACACCATTCACCGCGTCATGGACGACCCGACCGTGCGCACCTGGCGGGGCCGCAACCTCGCCTGTCCCGACCAGCGCGCCACCTTCGACGTCGCCGTAGCCGGCAGCATCGTGGATGCCTGGAACCACCCGCAACGCGAACTCATCGCCAACCAGCCGGCCGTTCCCTCCACCACCATCCCCGTCGAGTTCACCAACCTCAACGCCATCAGCATCGGAGCCGACCTCCACGGCCCCGCCCGGCTCGAACAGACCGCCTGGCTCGTCCACTACACCTTCGAACAAGGCCACCCCCGCATCATCGCCCTCACCAAAGAAGGCTGACCCGCCGTTCCCCTTTCTCTTCCTCCCCCTCAGGGGAGGTGGCTCGGCCCGCAGGGCCGAGGCGAAGGGGATGGCGGCTCCCACGACGAGCGCGCCGCTCCGGGGAGGCAGGACCCCCCTCCCCGTCGTGCCCTGCGGGCACGACGGGACTCCCCCCTGGAGGGGGTCGCGGCTCGTGTTTGCAGAGCGCCGTTCGGGGGAGGCAGGACCCCCCTCCCCGTCGTGCCCTGTGGGCACGACGGGACTCCCCCCTGAAGGTGGGAGAAGAGTGGGAGGCACGCCGGGACTCCCCCGTGAAGGTGGGAGAAGAGTGGGAGCCTCGCCGCCACGCCTCCTGAAGGTGTGAGGACCGGGGACTTGGTGGGCGGGTGTTCGGGGACATGGTGGACAGGTTCAGGTGGGGTGGCTGGTGCGGATGGGGTGGGTCTCGGGTTTCTGTTCCTTCCCCTGGAGGGGAAGGTGGCGGCGTGCCCGCAGGGCACGGCGACGGAAGGGGTGTTGGCTCTGCGGACGGCGGGTTGGTCGATGGTGGCATCACCCTCTTCCGCGTGGACCCGCAAGGGCGACCACGCGCCCGGCTGGGGAGGCAAGCACCCCCCTCCCCGTCGTGCCCTGCGGGCACGCCGGGACTCCCCCCTGAAGAGGGGAGAGAGGGACAGGGGGAGGTGGCCGGGTATCGTGCTCTCCGTGGATCCGCATCGCTCCGCCGTTGCCCTCGTGCTCGCCGCCGGAGGCTCGAGCCGTCTCGGGGCTCCGAAGCAGCTGGTGCCGTGGAAGGGCCGGCCGCTGCTCGAATGGGTGATCGCCGAGGTGGCTACGTGGCCCGTCGATCGGGTGTGCGTGGTGGTCGGGGCGCACGCCGACGAGATCCTCGAGGGGGTCGACTTCGGGGAAGCCACGGTGCTCGAGAACCCCGACTGGGAGGAGGGGATCGCCTCGTCGCTGCGGGTGGGCCTCGACTACATCGGCAGGGACGCCCGGGCGGACATCGTCATCGTCGCTCTCGGCGACCAGCCCCGGATCCCGGCGGAGGTGCCGGGTGAGCTGCTCGCCGCGCTCGATCGGGGCGAGCGTCCTGCGGCGATTCCCAAGTACCGGTTCCAGGTCGGCAACCCCGTGGCGCTGCACCGCAGCCTCTGGCCGCGGCTGATGGCGCTGGAAGGCGACGCCGGTGCCTCGCGGCTGCTGCGCGCCCACCCGGATTTGGTGGAGGAGGTGTGGTTCGACCACCTTCCCCCTCGCGACATCGACACGGCGAGCGACGTCGCCGACCTGACCAGGGAGCGCTGAACGGATCGGCGCCGGCCGTGCTCGGCTCGTTCGGTACGGGTATCCTCGGCCGGGGATGACGGGACCACCCGAAAGGAGCAGGCGTGGCATCGATTGAGACGATCGAGGGGATCGGGGCGAAATACGCCACCAAGCTGCGCAAGGCACGCGTTCGCACCACCGAATCTCTCCTCAAGCGCGGCGAAACGCGCAAGGGACGCGACGAACTCGCCGAAGAGACCGGATTCAGCAGCCACCAGATCCTGGAGTGGGTGAATCGGGCCGATCTCATGAGGGTGAAGGGCGTCGGTGAGGAGTACTCGGACCTCCTCGAGGCCGCCGGTGTGGACACGGTGAAGGAACTGAGGAACCGCAACTCGGCCAACCTGCTCGCCAAGATGGTGGAGGTGAACGAGCAAAAACGCCTCGTCCGCAGGCTGCCGACCTTGTCGATGGTCGATCGGTGGGTGGCTCACGCCAAGGAACTGCCACCGGTCGTCAAGTACTGAGACCCCGCGCAATCGCAGGAATCCCCCGGACGTCCGGGGGATTCCTCATGTTCGGCCTCTCACTCCGGGGGCTCGCCCGCCGAGTCCCGGGGTCGCTCCGCGGTCCCGGGCGTGAAGCTCTCTCGCCACTGCGCCAGCACCTCCTCCAAGTGGTCGCGGAGTCTGCCGACCCGGTCCTGGAGGTGGCCGAGATCGGCTCTCTCCTTGAGGTCTTCGACGCTCGGGCGCTCCCTCCAACGCCCGGTGATCCGGCGTCCTTCCTCGGCGCAGGTGTCGTACTCGCGGCGGGCGGTGCCCGTCAACCGGTGGACCACCGTCGAGATCCTCCGTCCCGCCATCACCGGTGCTCCGACGAAGGCGTACGCGGCCTTCCGGACGGTGCCGGGAGCCTCCGATCGTGTGGACGTCGTCATGCTGATGCCTCCCAACCGACGAAGCTCCGGTAGATCTCCGTCAGCGCCTGCTTCTGTCGTTCCGTCAGCCGGTCGTCGGCCCGCACGGCCGCCTCGACGTCGGGTTCCGTGCGCCGGTCGAGCAGTCCGGCCCGCTCGTACAGGGTCTCTGCGCTGATCGACAGGCCGCGGGCGATCGCCTTGAGGATCTCGGCCGACGGCTTGCGAACACCCCGCTCGATCTGACTCAGGTACGGGTTGGAGACGCCGGTGCGCTCGGCGAGATGTCGCAGCGAGATCGCGCTGCGTTCCCGCTGCTGGCGGATGAATGCTCCCACCTCGTGGACCGGCTGCTTCATGCTTGCCAGCGTACCCGTTCTGCTTGCATATGCAAGCAGACGGCAGATGGTCGCGGAACGCCGGAGTAGTAGGGTCGCGTCCTGATCGACGCGGGACGGGCATGTCTGCTCGTGTGACCGGGGATGACTCGATGATCATCGTGATGAGCGGGGACGCCACCGCAGGAGACGTCGCGCACGTGGTGGAACGGCTCCGGGAGATCGGCGCCGAAGCCCATGTGTCACGCGGGCAGGTTCGCACCGTCATCGGGGCCGTCGGGGATCGGGCTCTCATCCAGCAGCTGCCCTGGGAGGCGTTCCCGGGCGTTGAGCGGGCCGTCCCCGTGCTCAAGCCGTACAAATTCGTCAGCCGCGACTTCCAGAGCCACGACACCGTCGTGGACGTCGGCGGGGTGCCGATCGGCGGCGACCACTTCACGGTGATCGCCGGGCCGTGCGCCGTCGAGAGCAGAGAGCAACTGTTCTCCTCGGCCGCCGCCGTCCACAAGGCGGGCGCCCGCGTGCTGCGAGGCGACGCGTTCAAGCCCCGCACCTCGCCGTATTCGTTCCAGGGTCTCGGAGAGCGGGGACTCGAGCTCCTCGCCGAAGCCCGAGCCGAGTTCGGGATGCCCTTCGTGTGTGAGGTACTGGATCCCCGCGACGTGGAACTGGTCGCTTCCTACGCCGACCTGATCCGCATCGGAACTCGCAACATGGCCAATTTCACGCTGCTCGAGGAGGTCGGCCGCCAGCCCAAACCGGTCCTGCTCAAGCGTGGTTTCACAGCCACCATCGAGGAGTGGCTGAACGCGGC
>CAYXHU010000058.1:0-7697 GCA_964464675.1 uncultured Acidimicrobiia bacterium | reverse complement strand
TCCAGGGGTGAGCCCCGCTTCAATCGCTGGCGCAACTACGGGGCGCTCGTGTTCAGCGGAGCGGTCCTGCTCGGCAACCTCAGCTTCCCGATCGCCGTGCTGGCCGGCATCGTCGAATGACCCCCGGAGGTGACCAGGTGACGACGCAATTGGACGCCCGGATCCCCGAGGGGCCGATCCAGGACAAGTGGGACAACCACCGGTTCTCGATGCCGCTGGTGGCGCCCCCCAACCGGCGCAAGTTCGAGGTGATCGTGGTCGGTTCCGGCCTGGCCGGCGCCGGGGCCGCAGCGGTCCTCGGCGGGCTGGGGTACAAGGTGAAGGTCTTCACGTACCACGACAGCCCGAGGCGGGCTCACAGCATCGCCGCGCAGGGCGGCATCAACGCCGCCAAGAACTACCGCAACGACGGCGACAGCATCTACCGACTGTTCTTCGACACGGTGAAGGGGGGCGACTACCGCTCCCGCGAGGCCAACGTGTACCGCCTCGCCCAGGTGAGCAACGAGATCATCGACCAGTGCGTCGCCCAGGGTGTGCCGTTCGCCAGGGAGTACGGCGGGCTGCTCGCCAATCGTTCGTTCGGCGGCGTGCAGGTGGAGCGCACGTTCTATGCCAGGGGCGTCACGGGCCAGCAGCTGCTGCTCGGCGCCTACCAGGCGCTCGCCGAGCAGGTCGGCAAGGGGACGGTGGAGCTCCACAATCGCACGGAGATGCTCGACGTGGTGGTGGTGGACGGGAAGGCCGCCGGCATCGTGGCGCGCGACATGCTCACCGGGGAGATCTCGTCGCACTCCGCCCACGCCGTCGTGCTCGCCACCGGCGGGTACGCCAGGGTCTACTTCCTGTCCACCATGGCGATGGCGTGCAACGCCACGGCAATCTGGAGAGCGCATCGCAAGGGCGCGTTGTTCGCCAACCCGTGCTTCACCCAGATCCACCCCACAGCGATCCCGGCGGGCGACGAGTTCCAGTCGAAGCTGACGCTCATGTCCGAGTCGCTGCGCAACGACGGGCGCATCTGGGTACCCACCGCGGTCGGTGATGGCCGTGCTCCGGGCGACATCCCGGAGAACGAACGGGACTACTACCTGGAGCGCCGGTACCCGGCGTTCGGGAACCTGGTGCCTCGCGACGTCGCCTCCCGTGCCGCCAAGATCGTGGTGGACGAGGGCAGGGGGGTCGGCCCGCTCCGCAATGGGGTGTACCTGGACTTCTCTGCCGCGATCGCACGGCTGGGCCGGGACACGATCGAGGCGCGCTACGGGAACCTGTTCGAGATGTACGAGCGGATCACCGCCGAGAATCCGTACGAGGTCCCGATGCGGATCTATCCGGCTCCCCACTACACGATGGGCGGCCTGTGGGTGGACTACGACCTGATGACCACGATCCCCGGATTGTTCGCGGTGGGCGAGGCCAACTTCTCGGATCACGGAGCCAACCGTCTCGGGGCGAGTGCCCTGATGCAGGGGCTGGCCGACGGCTACTTCGTGCTGCCGAACACGATCACGGGGTACCTGGCCCCGATGCTCGGCACGGCGAAGGTGCCCTCCGACCATCCTGCGTTCCGGGAGGCCGAACGGGAGGTGCGGGACCGGATGGCGCGCCTGCTGGCGACCAGAGGCAGCCGCACCGTCGACTGGTTCCACCGGGAGCTGGGCAAGATCATGCTGGCCGAGTGCGGCATGGCGCGCAGCGCAGAGGGGCTCGGCCGGGCCCTCTCCGACATCCCGGGCCTACGCGAGGAGTTCCACAGGGATGTGATGGTCCCCGGGGACGGGGAGACGCTCAACCAGTCCCTGGAGCGGGCCGGCCGGGTCGCCGACTTCTTCGAGTTGGCCGAGCTGATGTGCCGGGACGCCTTGTTCCGCGAGGAGTCCTGCGGCGGCCACTTCCGGGTCGAGCACCAGACTCCCGACGGGGAAGCCAGGCGAGACGACGAGAACTTCGCGGTGGTCGCCGCCTGGGGCTACGCCGGGGAGGGCGCCGAGCCCGAACTGGTGCAGGAGCCTCTCGAGTTCGGGTACGTCAAGCCGACGACAAGGAGCTACAAGTAATGGACCTGAAGCTGCGCGTCTGGCGGCAGTCGGGGCCCGGCTCTCCGGGCGGCTTCCACGAGTACTCGGTGGAGGGCATCGAGGACCATCTCTCCTTCCTGGAGATGCTCGACATGCTCAACGAGCGGTTGACGCTCGAGGGCGTCGAGCCGATCGCATTCGACCACGACTGCCGCGAGGGCATCTGCGGCACCTGCGGCGTCATGGTCGACGGGCATCCCCACGGGCCCCAGACGGGCACGGCGACCTGCCAGTTGCACATGCGCAAGTTCCGCGACGGCGACACGATCACGATCGAGCCGTGGCGGGCGAGCGCGTTCCCGGTCGTGAAGGACCTCGTGGTGGATCGCAGCGCTTTCGATCGGATCGTCGAGGCGGGCGGCTACATCACCGCGGCGGCGGGCAGCGCTCCCGACGCCAACCTCATCCCGGTTCCACCCGAGGCGGCCGAGGCGGCCATGGACGCCGCGTTGTGCATCGGATGCGGGGCGTGTGTGGCGGCGTGCCCCAATTCGGCTGCCCAGCTGTTCACTGCGGCCAAGGTCGCTCATCTGTCTCTGCTGCCTCAGGGCCAGCCGCAGCGCTGGTCGCGGGTTGAGGCGATGGTCGACGTGATGGAGGAGTTCTTCGGCTCCTGCACCAACCACGGGGAGTGCGAGGCGGCGTGCCCGAAGAGCATCTCGCTCGACTTCATCGCCATGCTGAACGCCGACTACGTGCGGGCCAAGTGGAGGAACCGCAAGCTGGCCGCCCAGAGGACCTGAGGTCTCGCCGGCCCCAGAGGCTCAGCGGCGCTAGGGAGCGGGCTTCGCCCGCGTTCTTGGTCTGTTCCGGCCGAAGAGCTGCGCCGGTCCGGACTCCACCACCAAGCGCGCGCACACCGCGCGCGCCCGGTTGACAATCGCGCGCAGCGCGCCTAATAATGACACGCAGGGAATTACATACGTGGCATTTGGGAGCAGGGCATGATCGACGATCTGAGAGCAGTGATCGCCGGTGGCCACGACCTGGAATGGCAAGACCAGGCCAACTGCAAGGGTGCCAACGCCGACCTGTTCTTCCCGGAACGCGGCGCCTCCACCCGTGCCGCCAAGGCGATCTGCCGGGAGTGCCCGGTGCGGGATGAATGTCTCGAGTTCGCCATCACCACCGGTGAGAAGTTCGGCATCTGGGGCGGGATGTCCGAACGCGAGCGGCGCCGCGTTCGCCGGGATCGGCAGATCGCGGCCCGGCGACGCGCCTCGTAGGCCGTCGTCGCCGCGGCCGCCTCGGCCGCGGATCGCCAAGGCGACCACCGTACAATGGCGCCGTCGCAGGACCGGAGGAGCGCGTGCCAGCCGTCGTCGTCGTCATCGTCATCGGGGTGATCGTGATCGCCGCGGTCGCCACCGCCTTCACGACCCGGCTCAGGAGCCGCGCCGCTGCACCCGGGTCGGCGCCGAGCCGCTTCGACATCCCGGTCGGCGAGTTCCACGTGCGCGGTCCGGACGCCCAAGTGTTCTTCGAGGTGCCGCTGCCGGACGAGGGCGCCGACGAGGTGCTGCGCGACCTGTTGCTCAACGAGGCCGTCGAGGTGGTGCGGGAGAAGCGGCACAGCCTCCCGATCCACGATGTGTCCAGGGTGGTGGCCTTCGGGCGCCTCGGCGGCGAGTGGGCCCAGGTCGGGACGCTGAGCCTGGAGACGCCGGGCGAGTTGCCGCCCCCGGTGGCTCCTGCACTGCTGCCCCATCATGCCGCCCCCGACCCGCTGGAACGTATCGCCGACCTCCCTCAGCACGTCCCGGGCATCGAGCCTCGCGCCGCCGCGGAGGATCTGCCGCCGCTCGCCGCCGAGCTCCGGCTCCCCGTAGGCGTGGAGGCCCGGCTTCGCGCCGCCGGGACCGACCCGGCGACCGCCGGAGCCGGCGAGATCGTCCTCGGCATCATGCGGGCCACCGGGTACGGAGTCGCGCCGGGGCGGGGGGCCGACACGTGGACGGCGGCCCGGACCGGGAGCAGGGTGTTCGTGAGGGTGGTCCCCCACGGCCCCGGCGAGCATCCCGAGCTGGCAGAGGAGGAGGTACGCGCCGCAGTGGTCGACTTCGTCGAGTCGGGCGCCGACCGTGGCCTGCTGGTGACCGAGAAGTACTCGCCGTTCGAGATCTACGAGCGGGAGCGGCGCGACCCAAGGCTCCGGTTCATCACCCGGGAACGCCTCCAGCACTTCGTCGACTCGCTGGCGGTCGGGTGAACGAGCCGGCCGGGGAACCGGTCGCCGGGCCGCACCGTTAACGGGAGGGCGGATGGCATCCGAGACCGTCCCCACCTGGGAAGAGGTGGCCCGGCGCTATGGGCGGACGATCTACAACTTCGCATACCGGCTCACCGGGAACCCCGACGATGCGGCCGACCTCGTCCAGGAAGTGCTGCTGCGGGTACGCAAGGGCCTGCACTCCTACACCCCCGGATCGTTCGAAGGCTGGCTGTGGCGCATCACCCGCAACGCGTTCGTCGACGAGGTCCGCCGCCGGCAGCGCCGCCCGACGTCGCCTCTGCCCGACGATGACCGGATCGGGGGATCGCCCGAGCCCGACGAGGCGCTGGCCTCCTACCGGCTCGGTGAGGACGTCCAGCGTGCCCTGCTCGAGCTCCCCTACGAGTTCCGGGAGGCCGTGGTGCTCTGCGACGTGGTCGGCCTCGCCTACGAGGACATCGCCGAGGCGGTCGGCGTGCCCATCGGGACGGTCCGCAGCAGGATCCACAGGGGCCGCAAGATGTTGAGGGAGCTGCTCACGTGAACCATCCCGGGGACCTGCTGTCGGCCTACCTGGACGGAGAGTTGACCTCCCTGGAACTGGGCGCGGTGATCGGGCACGTCGCCGAGTGTGCCGAGTGCCGTGTCGAGCTCGAGGGCCTGGCCGGGGCGCGCGCCGCGGTTCGCGGGCTCCCCGTGCTCGACGTGCCGCCCGGCGTCGTTCCCGTCCCCGAGCCCGCCCGAGCGGTCCGGCGTCGGATGCCGGTGGCGGCGTGGGCGGCGTCCGTGGCCGCGGCGGCCGCCGTCGTCCTCGGGGTGCTCGCCGCCGGGGGGGGCCCCGGGCCGGCGTTCGATCTCGACACGTTGGTGGATCACCACACGGCACGGGTCGTGGTGGATCCGGGCATTTCCACGGTGCGCGGTCCGGCGGGGAGCCCGTGATGCGGCGCGCGGTGGCGCTCCTGGCTGCTCTCTCCCTACTGGCCGTGCCCGGGATCGCCCGGGCCGACGAGGCGCTGGAGGAGTACCTCGAACGGGCGTCGGCGGCGGACTACCGGGGACGCGGCGTTCTCTTCTCCTCGTGGGGCGGGATGTCGGCGGGGGTTGCCTACGAAGTGGTGCGCTCTGCGGGGGTGTCCATGGTGCGCGGCCCCGACGGTGACCTGTTGATCGGGACGGGTACGGCCGCCTCCCGCAGCGGGACGGAGTGGCGGGCGCTGGAGATCCCGTCGGCGTCGTCGTGGTGGGTCAGCGACCGGTACGTGTTGTCGGGACCGCAGGCGGCGGTGCGGCTCGGCCGCCCCGCGATCGCCTATACGGTGCTGGAGGGCGACCTCGCCCGGGTGCGGCTCGTCGTGGACGAGAGGAGCGCCGTCCCGTTGCTCACCGAGGTGCTCGACGGCGACGGCCGGGTATACCGGTTGGCCGTGCTCATCGACTTCGAGTCCGGTGAGAGCATGGACCGGGTGGCCGCAGCCGACCCGGTGAGCGAGCTGTCGGGCATGGCCGGCATGGAGACGATGGCCGCCGCACCGCCGCCGCCGTCGCTGCCCGAGCAGGTGGCCGGCTATCGCAGGGCGGACGCCTACCGGGTGTCCGACGACACCGTCCAGGTCTTCTACACCGACGGTCTGTTCTCGTTCTCGGTCTTCGAGGCTCCGCGGGGCGCCACACCCGAAGCGTTTCGGGCCGCCGCGACCTGGGAGGTCGCCGGGGAGCGCTATCGCAGGATCGTCACCCCCGCCCACGCCTGGATCCAATGGCACTCACCGAACCGCTCCTACGTGCTGGTCGGCGACCTCCCGCCGGACCACCTGGCGGCGGTGCTCACCGGGCTCCCCGAGCCGGGGGACCGCTCCTGGATCGTCAGGCTGTGGCGGCGCCTGTTCGGCTGACGGGCCGAGCGGGTAGAGAGCAGGCTGTGCGCGGGTGCTTCGTCGGATCCGGCCGAGGGACTGTGCGTTCGGCCGGGAGTCCGGCGGATGGGGTTCGCTCAGTCCTCGAGGTCGGCGGCCGCCTCGACCGAGTGGCGGGGGAACGAGCCGGTCACGACGAACGTGACGTGGTCGCCGATGTTGACGCCGTGGTCTGCGATACGTTCCAGATAGCGTCCCACCCTCGACAGCTCGATCGCCGCGTCGAGGTGCAGGCCGACCGTCTCCTCGTGCTCCATGGCGAGCTGCGAGTAGTAGTCGCGGACCAGGTCGTCCACGACATCGTCCTGGCGGTCGAGGCGGGGCCCCGCGGACCCGTCCAGGTCGCGGAGGGCGTCCAGGCCCTCTCCGAACACCAGCGCAGCCTGGTCGGCGAGCCGTGCCAGGATGCCGTGCAGGGTGGGCGAGATCGTGAAGCCCTCCTGGCGGAGCATGCACTTGGCGCCGTTGACGACCAGGTCGCCGGATCGCTCGATCTCGTAGAGCAGCCTGACGATGGACATGAGGAGGCGCAGGTCGCCGGCGACCGGCTGCTGGGTGGCCATGAGGCGGAACGTGCGCCGTTCCAACTCCGAGTAGCGCTCATCGATCTCGTCGTCGGCGACGACGACCTCGCCGGCCAGTTCCAGGTCGCGCTCCACGAGCGCCTCCCCGAGGCGCTTGCAGTTCTCTAGCACCAGGGCGCCGAGGCGGACCGTGTCCATGCGGACGTTGTGGAGTTCTTCTTCGAAGTGCCGGCGGATGTCTTCTGAGTGCGTCATCGGTATGCCCCTCTCAGCCGAACCGGCCGGTGATGTAGTCCTCTGTTGCCTTCTCCTTCGGCGACGTGAACAGCTGGTCGGTCGGGCTGAACTCCACCAGGTACCCGGTGCGCTGACCCTTGGTGTCGAGCTCGACGTTGAAGAAGGCGGTGCGGTCCGACACGCGGGCCGCCTGCTGCATGTTGTGGGTGACGATGATGATCGAGTAGTCCTTCTTGAGCTCGAGCATCAGCTCTTCGATTCGCAGCGTGGCGATCGGATCGAGTGCCGAACAGGGTTCGTCCATCAACACCATGTCCGGGTGGGTGGCGATCGCCCTGGCGATGCAGAGCCGCTGCTGCTGGCCGCCCGACAGGGACAGCCCGCTCTCCTTGAGCTTGTCCTTGACCTCGTCCCAGAGCGCGGCCCGCCGGAGCGCCTCCTCGACGAGGTCGTCCATGTCCGCCTTGGAGCCCTTGAACCCGTTGATCTTGGCCCCCCATGCGATGTTGTCGAAGATCGACTTGGGGAACGGGTTGGGCTTCTGGAACACCATCCCGATCCGGCGCCGGATCTCCACCGGATCCACCCCGGGGGCGTAGATGTTCTCGCCGTGGTAGACGACCTCGCCTTCGACCCGTGCCGAGGGGATGAGGTCGTTCATGCGGTTGAGGGAGCGCAGCACCGTGGACTTGCCGCACCCCGAAGGGCCGATCAGGGCGCTGATCTC
>CAYXHU010000057.1:0-7790 GCA_964464675.1 uncultured Acidimicrobiia bacterium | reverse complement strand
AGGCCGGGCAGGCCGATCGAGGCGAGCGCCACGAACAGGAAGGCCCCGGCGAACACCGGCATCACCTTCTGGATGCCCCCGAAATCGGCGATCTCCCTGGTGTGGCGCCGCTCGTAGATCATCCCGACCAGGAGGAACAAGGCGCCCGTGGTGAGCCCGTGATTGACCATCTGGATCACCCCGCCCTGGAGCCCCTGGGTGGTCAGCGCGAAGATCCCGAGCACCACGAACCCGAGGTGGCTCACCGACGAGTAGGCGACCAGGCGCTTGATGTCGGACTGCATGGTCGCCACGACCGCGCCGTAGATGATCCCGATCACCGCCAGCACCGCGAGGACCGGGACCAGGTCCACGGACGCCTCCGGGAACAGCGTCAGGTTGAAGCGGAGCAGCCCGTAGGTGCCCAGCTTCAGGAGCACGCCCGCCAGGATCACCGACCCGGCCGTCGGCGCCTCCACGTGGGCATCCGGGAGCCAGGTGTGGAACGGGAAGATGGGCACCTTGATCCCGAACGAGAGGGCGAAGCCGGCGAACAGCCAGAACTGGGCGGTCCTGGTGAGGTCCACGCCGAGCAGCTCGATGAAGTCGAAGGTGGGACGGCCGAGCTGGTCCCCGGCGATGAACGCCAGGGCGAGGATCCCGGCGAACATCAGCGCGGAGCCGAACGCGGTGAACAGGAAGAACTTCACCGCGGCGTACACCCTCCGGCCGCCGCCCCAGATCCCGATGATGAAGTACATCGGGACGAGCATCACTTCCCAGAACACGAAGAACACCAGGAGATCGAGGCTCAGGAACACCCCGAGGATCCCGGCTTCGAGGAACAGCATCGCTGCGGCGTACTGGCGCACCCGGTCGGTGATCGCCGTCGAGGCGGCCAGCGAGATCGGGAACAGCACGACGGTCAGCGCCACCAGGAGCAGCGAGATCCCGTCCACGCCCAGGTGGTAGGCGACTCCCCACGGCTCGTACCAGTCCACCCGCTCGACGAACTGGAACCCGGCCGCGCCGGACTCGAACTCGACGAGCAGGTACCAGACCGCGCCGACCGGCAGCAGGCTGAGCGCCACGGCGGTGGGCAGCACCAGCTCGGTCCGCCGTCTCGGCAGCAGGAGCACCAGAAGCGCGGCGGCGGCGGGCAGCAGCACGATCAGCGACAAGATCGGGAACCCGGCGAACGACGAGAGCGGCGAATCCATCTAGAACACCCCCGCCCTGGTGAGGAACCAGCCGAGCAGCGCCACCGCACCGGCGAGCAGGGCCAGCCCGTACGTCCTCACGTATCCGGTCTGCAGCGGCCGCATCCATCGTCCCAGCGCCTGGGTCAGCCATCCGACCCCGTTGGCGAGCCCGTCGATGCCCCGCTGGTCCACGTCCCGTGCCATCCAGGTGGCCGCCGGGGCCCCCATCCCCACGAAGATGCCCCCATAGGCCTCGTCCACGTGGTAGCCGGCCCGCAGCAGCCCCCAGGCCCGCCCTTCTTCGGCGGGACGGCGCTCTGCGACCACGTAGCGCTGCGCCACGAACGCTATGGCCAGCACCGCGAGGGCGGCGGTGACGATCGCCAGCACCCACGGGGTGGCGCCCTCCGGGGGATGGGCCAGCGTCACGCCCTCGAAGGCAGGCTCCAGGAAGTGCTCCAGGCCCAGCCGCCACGGCGTGTTCACGAAGCCGCCGACGAGCGCGGCGACACCGAGCGCCACCAGCGGCACCGTCATCGTCGCCGGCGCCTCGTGCGGGTGGAGGTCGTCGGACCACCGCCGCTCCCCGAAGAACGTCAGGTACATGAGCCTGGCCATGTAGCCGGCGGTGAGCACCGCGGTGAGCAGGCCGACCGCCCAGAGGGCCACCCAAGCCCCTCCCCGGCCGAACACGATCGCCAGGATCTCGTCCTTCGACCAGAACCCCGAGAACGGCGGGATCCCGGAGATCGCCAGCCAGGCGACCAGCATCGTGGCGAACGTGACCGGCATGAGCCGGGCCAGGCCGCCCATGCGGCGCATGTCCTGTTCGTCCTCGAGGGCGTGGATCACCGCGCCGGCCCCGAGGAACAGGAGCGCCTTGAAGAAGGCGTGCGTCATCAGGTGGAAGATCCCCGCAACGTATGCGGCCGACCCGACCGCCAGGAACATGTACCCGAGCTGGCTGATCGTCGAGTAGGCGAGCACCCGCTTGATGTCGGTTTGGGCGATGGCGATCGTGGCCGCGTACAGCGCGGTCGCCGCGCCGACCGTGGCCACGGTCCCCGCCGACACGGGGGCGAGCTCAAACAGGACTCCCGTCCTGGCGACCATGTAGACGCCGGCGGTGACCATCGTTGCCGCGTGGATCAGAGCCGACACCGGCGTCGGGCCCTCCATGGCATCGGGGAGCCAGACGTACAGGGGCAGCTGGGCCGACTTCCCGGTGGCGCCGAGCAGCAGCAGCAGGGTGATAGCGGTCGCCGTGCCGGTGTCGAGCACCTCGGGGGCCCGCTCGAACACCGACTCGAACGAGAACGTGCCGAACGAGGCGAACACCAGCATCAGGGCCACGAGGAACCCGACGTCGCCGACCCGGTTGACGATGAAGGCCTTCTTCCCCGCCGAAGCCGCCGCGGGACGCTCGTACCAGAAGGAGATCAACAGGTACGACGAGAGGCCGACCAGCTCCCATCCCACGAACAGCACCGCGAAGTTGTCGGCGAGCACCAGGATCAGCATCGAGGTGACGAACAGGTTCATGTAGGCGAAGAAGCGGCCGAACCCCGGATCGCCGTGCATGTAGCCGATCGAGTAGAGGTGGATGAGAGCGCCGACGCCGGTGACGACGAGGGTCATCACCGCCGACAGCGGATCCCACAGGAACGCGGCGTCCACCCCGAACGCCGGCAGCCACGAGAACCAGCCGATCACCTCGCCGTGAGCGCCCCCTTCGAAGAAGTCCACGGCGGCGACGGCGGTCAGCACGAACGAGCCGGCCACCGAGGCGGTGGCGATCCACCCCGCCAGGGGCTCGCCGATCCGCTTGCCCATCCCGAGGAGCAGCACAGTGCCGCCCAGGGGGAGCAGGAGCACGAGGGAGACGAGGGCGTCCATCAGCCCCGCAGCTCCGCGAGTTCGTCCACCGAGGCGGTCGACCGTCTCCGGAACACCGCCACGATGATCGCCAGGCCGACCACCACCTCGGCGGCGGCCACCACCATCACGAAGAACACCGAGACCTGGCCGTCGAGCACGTTGAGCTCCCGCCCGGCGGCGACGAACGTCAGGTTGACGGCGTTGAGCATCAGCTCGACCGACATGAACATGATCAGCGCGTTGCGCCGCAGCAGCAGCCCGGAACCGCCGATCACGAAGAGCACCGCGGCGAGCGCCATGTACCAGCCCGGGGTGACGGTCATCCCTCGGCCTCCTCTTCGTCGGGCGTGCCCCTGAAGTAGGCCAGGGCCACCGCACCGGCGGCGGCGATGATCAACAGCAGCGCGGTCACCTCGAAGGGCAGCAGCCAGCGGCGGAACAGCAGGTCGCCGATGTTCTCGATCGTCCCGTTGGCCTCTGCGGCGCCGGCCGGCCGGGCCAGCGTCCATGCCTCCCGGCCGGCGACGAGCACCCCGGCCACGAACAGGCCGAGGAGCCCCGCGGTGAGCGGCCGCTGATAGCGGAACCGCTCCGAGCGGTCCTCCGCCTTGTCCACCCCGATGAGCATGATCACGAACAGGAAGAGCGTCATCACCGCCCCGGCGTACACGATCACCTGCACGGCGGCGACGAAATGCGCCGAGTTCGACACGTAGAACACGGCGATCGAGAACATCGTCACCATCAGCCCCATCGCGCTGTACACGGGGTTGCGGGCCCACACCATGGCGAGGGCCCCGCCGACGGCGGCGATCCCGAAGATCACGAAGAGGACCGTCTCCACCATCAGCCCTCGCCCTCCTCGTCCGGGCCCTCGCCGGCCCCCGACTGGCCTCGCTCCGGAGGGCGCAGCCCGGCACCGGCCGTCGGCGTCCAGCCGACCACCCCTTCGTATGCCGCCCGGCCCGACGGGGCGGTGGCCCGCAGCCACCCGTCGGCGATCTTCAGCTCGTCCAGGTCGATCAGCGGACCGGGAGGCTGAGGGTGCGGCACGTTGCCGTCCCGGTCCATGAGCAGCTCGCTGCGTGTGTAGACGGCGTCGTCGCGCGACGTCACCGACATCTCGAACAGGTGCGTCATCGTGATCGCCTCGGTGGGGCACGCCTCGACGCACAGGCCGCAGAAGATGCAGCGCAGCATGTTGATCTCGTAGACGAAGCCGTAGCGTTCCCCGGGGCTCACCGGATCGTCCGGCGGATTGTCCTTGCCGCGCACGTAGATGCAGCGCGCCGGGCACACCCCGGCACAGAGCTCACAGCCGATGCACTTCTCCATGCCGTCCGGGTACCGGTTGAGCACGTGGCGACCGTGGAACCGCTGTGGCTTGCGCCGCTTCTGCTTCGGGTACTGCGTCGTCACCCGCGGCCGGAAGATCTGGCGGAGCGTGACCCCGAACCCGGCGATCGACTTGAGGAATCCGCCCTCGGCCATCAGCGGGCTCCTCCCTTCGGGTCTCGCGAGCGTTCCCGGAACCTAGTCATGACCACGGTGCTCCGAACCGCCTCCAGGCGGTGACGACGGTGAACAGGACCAGCCAGGCGATGCTGCCGGGGATGAGCCGCTTCCAGCCGAGGGACATCAGCTGGTCGTAGCGCAGCCGGGGCAGTGTGGCCCGCAGCCAGACGAACACGAACAGCAGCGCGATCGTCTTCAACAGGAACCAGAAGATCGGCATGACCCATGCGATCGCGCCGGGCAGGCCGAAGTCCGGGCCGAGCCATCCTCCGAAGAACAGGGTGACCGCGATCGCCGACACGTTGAACATGTTGAGGTACTCGGCCAGGAAGAACAGGGCGAAGCGGAATCCCGAGTACTCGGTGTGGTACCCGCCGACGATCTCCTGGTCGGCTTCCACCAGGTCGAAGGGAGCGCGATTGGTCTCGGCGACCGCGGCGGTGAAGAAGATCACGAACGAGGGCAGCAGCCAGAAGACGAACCACCCGGGGATCGGGCCCCGGAAGGGGACGTCCTGGAGTTCGACGATCCGCGACAGCGACATCGTGCCGATGCCGATCGAGCCGTCTCCTATCTGCGCCGAAGCGAGGAGCACCACCGGGACCAGCGACAGGCCCATGGCGGCCTCGTACGAGATCATCTGCGCCGTCGCCCTGACCCCGCCGATCAGCGGGTACTTGGAGCCGGACGACCACCCGGCGAGCACCACCGCGTACACGGCGATCGACGACATCGCCAGGATGTAGAGGATCCCCACGTTGAGGTCCATGACAGCCAGGGTGACCTCCGTCTCGCCGATCGTGAAGGGACGGCCGATGGGGATCACCATGAAGATGAGGAAGGTGGGGATCATGGCGATCACCGGCGCGGCCAGGTAGATGCCCAGCTCCACCTTGCGCGGGATCACCGACTCCTTGAACAGCAGCTTGAGCCCGTCGGCGAGCGTCTGGAGTATCCCGAACGGCCCGGCCCGCATCGGCCCCACCCGGTTCTGCATGTCGGCGACGACCTTGCGCTCGAACCAGACGAGCAGCAGGGCGACCAGGAGCAGGATGGCGAACCCGGCGACCACTTTGACGAGCGCCGCCCAGAACGTGCTGGCGAAGAGGTCTTCGAGGAAGCTCACGACACGCCCTCCACGGTCACCTCGAGGCCGGCGCCGACCGACGCACCGAGGTTGAACGGCAGGTATACGGTGCCGGGCGCCAGGGACGCGTCCAGGGCTGCGGCCAGGGTGGCCTCGCCCGACCCGCCCCGCAGCACCACCCGATCGCCCGCGGCGATGCCGAGCGACGAGCCATCGTCGGGGTGCAGGTAGGCGGCCGGCTCGGCGACCAGCTTGAGGAGCGACGGGCCGTGGACCACGGCGGGGCCCCGGTCGTAGAGGACCCGGCCGAGGTGGAGCACCAGCCCGTCTCCTGCTCCGGGCGGAGGCGCGGCCTCGGGCAGGCCGATGCCGCCCGCTGCCACGATCCCGTCGCGGCCCGGGCCCCAGTCGAGGTCGTCCCATGAGACGGCCGCGTAGGCGGGGGCGACCCGGGCGATCTCGGCGGCGACGGCCGCTGCGTCGGTGGCGCCGATCGACCCGCCCAGCCGGCGCGCCAGGTCCTCGAGGGCCTCGAACGAGGGCCGCGAGGCTCCCGGCCCCGACACGAGGCGATTCACCTTCTGGACCCGGCCCTCGAGGTTGGTGACGGTGCCTTCGATCTCGGCGAAGCCGAGCGCCGGGAGGACCACGTCGGCCGACCGGTTCGAGTCGTTGACGAACAGGTCGATCGAGAGCACGAACTCGGCGGCGCCGAGCGCCGCCTCCGCCCGTGCCCGGTCCGGGTACTCCCCGACGGGATCCGCGCCGAGCAGCACCAGCGCCCGGATCGAACCGTCCTCGAGGCCGGCGACGATCCCGTCGGCGTCCCGGCCCACACCGACCGGCACTGCGCCCCAGTGCTCTCCGAGCGCGGCACGCGCCTCGCCGTCCCCGGCGGATCGCCGGCCCGGCAGCAGCCCGGGGGTCAGGCCCATGTCCAGAGCGCCGTACACGTTGGGAGCCGGGGTGGCCGGCAGCACGGAGGCGCCGGGAAGCCCTGCGGCGAACCCGGCCACCGCAGTCGCCAGCCGGGGGTCCTCAGTGAGCCCGGTCCGGCCGACCACCGCGACCACCGGGCCCTCGCCGAGAGCCCGGCGGACTTCGGCCAGGTCGCCGTCGCCGGCGGCGAGCCGCTCGAGCAGGTCTCCTCCGGCTCCCGGCCGATAGCGAACCGTGTGGGCGGCGACGTCGTCGAGGCCGGTGCGGCGAGGATGGACCACGACCAGCGTCGCTCCGAGCTCGGTCACCGCCCGCCGTACCCGCAGGTACAGGACCGGGAGCTCCTCCTTGAGGTCCGGTCCCCACACCAGGACGGTCTTGGCGTGCTCCAGGTCGCCGATCAGCCCGCGGGGGCCTGTCAGCACGGCGGCGTCGGGGGCGTCTCCCATCCTTGCGTCCAGGTTGTTGGTGCCGATCACGGTGCGCAGGAACTTGCCGAAGGCGAACGCTTCCTCGTTGGTGCCCCGCGCCCCTCCGAGGCCGGCGACGGCTTCGGCGCCCCCTTCGTCGAGGATGGCCCGGAGGCGCTCGGCTGCAGCGTCCAGCGCGTCCGCCCAGGAGGCCGGCTCGCCGTCCACGAGCGGCTCGGTGAGGCGATCCGGGCTGCGCAGGTACTCGAACCCGAACCTGCCCTTGTCGCACAGCCACCCGTGGTTCGTCGCTTCGACGTCGACGCCGTTGAACCTGACCACCTCGTCCCGGCTCGACTGCACCGACATCCGGCAGCCGACCGGGCAGTGCGGGCACGTGCTCTCGACGGCCTCGAGATCCCAGGGGCGGGCCCGGAACCGGTACGCGGTAGCGGTGAGCGCCCCGACCGGGCAGATCTGCACCGTGTTGCCCGAGAAGTACGAGGAGAACGGCTCGCCCGGGAACGTGAGCACCTGGGTGTAGTTGCCTCGTTCGATGAACTCGATGAGCGGGTCGCCGGAGATCTCCTCGCTGAAGCGGGTGCACCGGGCGCACAGGATGCACCGCTCCCTGTCGAGCATCACGAGGTCGGAGATCGGGATCGGCTTCTCGAAGTGCCGCTTCTCCTCGACGAAGCGGCTCTCCCCCGGGCCGTGCGACATGGTCTGGTCCTGCAGCGGGCACTCGCCGCCCCGGTCGCACACCGGGCAGTCGAGCGG
>CAYXHU010000056.1:0-7818 GCA_964464675.1 uncultured Acidimicrobiia bacterium | reverse complement strand
GGGGACGAGCCGGAGGGCATCAGGGTGGTGCTCCTCGAGATCCGAGAGGACGCCGGAGTGCGCACTGCGGTGCTCACCGTGGACGGCGAGACGTGGACGGTGGGCGTGGGGGAGGTGTTCGCCGAGGACTTCAAGGTGATCAGCCTCGGCGAGAGCAGCGGCGTGTTCACCTACGGGGACAGCGCGTTCA
Organism: uncultured Acidimicrobiia bacterium; assembly: GCA_964464675.1. GTDB lineage: Bacteria > Actinomycetota > Acidimicrobiia > Spongiisociales > UBA11373 > CAYXHU01. The sequence continues at coordinate 7,628 of CAYXHU010000056.1, read as the reverse complement.
CGCTGGCGGTGGGTCAGGCGATCATCAAGTGACATCTGGGACGAAGCCGGCGCAGCGGTAGCATCGCGGTTCCATGCTGCGGTTTCTCACCTCGGGAGAGTCACACGGTCCCGGCCTCGTCACGATCGTCGAAGGCCTCCCGGCCGGCCTGCCCGTTTCCGCCGAGGCGATCGGAGCGGAGCTGGCCCGGCGGCGCCTCGGCCACGGACGCGGCAAACGGATGGCGATCGAGCGCGACGAGCTCGAGATTATGGGGGGTGTCCGATTCGGCTCGACGCTGGGAGGGCCCGTGGCCGTCGCGATTCGGAACACGGAATGGCCCAAGTGGCGTGAGGAGATGTCGCCCGAGCCGGGCGGCGGGGCCAGGCGCCGGATGACCGCGCCGAGGCCCGGACACGCAGACCTCGCCGGGATGCTCAAGTACGACACCCGGGACGCCAGGGACGTGCTCGAACGAGCCTCGGCTCGGGAGACCGCCGCCCGAACGGTGGCCGGCTTCCTGGCCAAGCGGTTGCTCGAGGTGGTCGGAGCCACGGTGGTGAGCCATGTGGTGTCGATCGGAGACGTGGTCGCCGGCGGCCCGCCGCCCGGGCCTGGAGAGCAGGAGCGGGTCGACCGATCCCCGGTGCGAACGCTCGACGCTGCGGCAGAGGCATCGATGGTGGCCGCGATCGACGCCGCCCATGCCGATCGGGACACGCTGGGTGGAGTCGTCGAAGTGCTCGCGTACGGCGTGCCCCCCGGGGTGGGGAGCCACGTCCACTGGGACCGCAAGCTCGACGGGCTGCTCGCCGGCGCGCTGATGTCGATCCCGGCTATCAAGGCCGTGGAGATCGGCGACGGGGGATTGGTCGCCGGGGGGCGCGGGTCTGCGGCACACGACGAGATCGGATACGAACGTGGACGGTTCACGAGGTCGAGCTCCCGCGCCGGAGGGATCGAAGGGGGAATCTCCAACGGCGAGCCGATCAGGCTGCGGGGGGCGATGAAGCCGCTCTCGACGCTGATGCGTCCCCTGGCGACCGTGGACGTGGACACGAAGGCGGCCGAGCAGGCGTTCCGGGAGCGGACCGACACCTGCGCCGTGCCTGCGGCCGGCGTCGTGGCCGAGCAGATGGTCGCATGGGTGCTCGCCGCCGAGATCCAACGCATGTTCGGCGGTGACACGGTCGGAGATCTGGAGAGGACGGCACGCGCATACATGGAGCGGACGGCGAGGTACTGAGATGGCGACGCTGTGGTTGATCGGCATGATGGGATCGGGGAAGACGACGGTGGGCTCGATCGTCGCCGGGCGACTCGGGCTGGAGTTCGTGGACCTCGATGCCGAGATCGAGGCGGGGGGAGTGACGATCTCACAGATCTTCGAGCGCTCCGGTGAGGACGCCTTCCGCGACCTCGAGGAGGCGGCGATCGCCAAGGTGGCCGGGCGCGATGCCGTGGTCGCCTCGGGCGGCGGGGCGGTGCTGCGGCCCGAGAACGTCGCGCAGATGCGCCAAGCAGGCGTCGTGGTGTGGCTGGACGCCGGTCCCGACACGCTCGCAGCAAGGCTCGGGGCGGGCGAGGGCCGCCCCCTGCTGGGGGGCGACCCCGAGATCCGGCTGCGCAGGCTCGCCGTCGCCAGGGCGGCCGCGTACCGGGCGGCCGCTCACGCCAGGGTTCCGACCGACGGCGTGGATCCCGACCAGGTCGCGGCGCGGGTGATCGAGCTGTGGAGCGCCTGAGAGTCGGCGACGCCTGCGACGTCCTCATCGGGCGGAACCTCCTCGACGCTCCGACCGTGCTCCCCGAACGGCCCGGGAGGGCGGCGGCGGCCGTGCTGGCCCAGCCGGGCTCGGAGCGGGCGGCTCGAACGGTGGTCGAGCACCTGGAGGGCGCCGGGGTGCGTTCCCCGCTTCGTGTGCTGCCCGACGGAGAGGCGGCGAAGACGTCCGAGGTTGCCGCCGATGTGTGGAGCTGGCTCGCCGAGGAGCGGATCGGACGGGCCGACACCCTGGTCGGGGTCGGTGGGGGAGCGCTGAGCGACGTGGCCGGCTTCGTGGCGGCGACGTTCCTGAGGGGCATCGAGGCGGTCACCGTCACGACGACGCTCGTCGGTGCCGTCGATGCCGCGATCGGTGGCAAGACGGCCCTCAACCTGGGGGGCAAGAACCTGGTCGGAGTGTTCCGCCATCCGACGAGGATCGTGATCGATCTCTCGATCCTCGAGACGCTCCCCGAGCCTCTCATCAGGGAAGGCGCCGCCGAGGCTCTCAAGACCGGGATGGTCGGCGATCCGGCGCTCGTCGGGCTGTACGAACGGGATGGGCTACTGGCCGACCTCGGGGAGGTGGTGCGGCGTTCTGTGGCGGTGAAGGCGGGGATCGTGAACCGAGATCCCACGGAGCAGGGCGAGCGAGCCCACCTCAACTACGGGCACACTATCGGTCACGCCGTCGAGCGGGCCGCCGGGATGCCCCATGGGTGGGCCGTGGCGGTGGGGATGGTCGCGGCCGCCCGGGCATCGCATCGGCTGTTGGGTTTCGAGGACGAAGAGCGCCAGCGAGCGATCCTGGAGAGGCTCGGCCTGCCCACCGCGGCACCGCCGGTACGGGCTTCCGAGGTGCGTTACCTGGTGGAGCTCGACAAGAAACGCGACGCGGCCGGGATCCGCATGGTCCTCCTCGAGGCGGTCGGGGCCCCGAGGGTTCGCCATGTCGACTCCGCTACCGTAGATGCCGCCTTGGCGGCCGTCGGCATCCCCTGAGGAGCATCATGGACCACGCAGCACGGCTCGAGTCGCTCGTCGCCGCATTGGAGCGCCCGCTCCTGGTGACGGCACTGCCGAACATCCGCTACCTCACCGGGTTCGGGGGGAGCAGCGCCTACCTGTTCGCCGAACCTGGGGGCCGCTCCGTCTTCGTCACCGACGGACGCTATGGCGAGCTGGCAGGGCCGCTCGTCGACGCCCTTCCCGGCACCGAGCTGGTGGTGCACACCTCCGGGCTCTGGAGCACGCTGCGTTCCGTGCTCGAAGGGGCCGGCGGGGTGTCGCTCGAGGCCGAGCACGTCACATGGGATTTCCTGCGCACGCTCCGGGAGGAGACCGGGCTCGAGACGCATCCCGCGACCGGGATCGTCGAAGAACTGCGGCGCACCAAGGACGGCGACGAGGTCGAGGCGTTGCGCGCCGCCGCAGACGCGGGGGACGCAGCCTTCTCCGGCCTGCGCGAGCTCCTCGGGTCGGCCTCGACGGAGGCCGACCTCGGCTGGGCCCTCACCGCGTCGATGCGCGCCCACGGCGGCGACCCGGCCGACTGGGACCCGATCGTGGCCGCAGGGCCGGCGGCATCGATCCCCCACTACCGCTCGGGGCGCGCTCCGGTGGGAGACGGCCTGCTGCTGCTCGACTACGGGTGCGTCGTGGACGGGTACCACTCGGACATGAGCAGGACGGTGTGGATCTCGGGCGAGCCCGACGCCGAGATGGGGCGCGTCCACCGGGCCGTGGCCGAGTCGCAGGCCGCCGGCATCGCCGCCATCGCCCCGGGTGTGGCCTGCGGCGACGTGGACGAGGCGGCACGTGCCGTGTTGCGGGGTTACGGCTACGAGGAGGCCTTCCTGCACAGCACCGGTCACGGCGTGGGCCTGCAGATCCACGAGCAGCCCTGGGTCAGGAAGGGCAACGACGACGTGCTGCGGGTCGGGGACGTCGTGACCGTCGAGCCGGGCGTGTACCTTCCCGGTATCGGCGGGGTTCGCATCGAGGACATGGTGCTCGTGTCCGGCGACGGGCCGGTGGTATTGACGGAATCCTCACGGGAGATGGCGCTCGCATGATCTCGACCAACGACGTGAAGCCGGGGATGGCCCTCGACCTCGACGACGGGCTGTTCCAGATCGTCGACTACCAGCACGTCAAGCCCGGCAAGGGCAAGGCGTTCGTCCGAATGAAGCTCAAGAACCTGGAGACCGGTGCGGTCCTCGATCGAACCTTCCGGGCCGACGAGCAGGTGAACCGGGCGATCATCGACCGCCGCGACCACCAGTACCTCTATCGCGACGACCTCGGGTTCCACTTCATGGACAATGAGACGTTCGCCCAGATGGCGCTCACCGACGAGCAGGTCGGCGACGCTTCCGGGTATCTCACCGAGGGCGCCACCGTGAGCCTGGCGATGTACGAGGGGAAGCCGATCGGCCTGGACCTCCCGACGTCGGTCGAGTTGGAGGTGACTCACGCAGAGCCGGGCGTCAAGGGCGACCGGGTCTCGGGAGCGACGAAGCCGGTCACGCTCGAGACCGGGCTCGTCGTGGCGGTGCCTCTCTTCGTGGAACAGGGCGATCGCATCAAGGTCGACACCCGCACCGGCGAGTACATGACCAGGGTGTCGTGACCCGAATCGAGGCCAGGGAGCAGGCGCTCCTGGCCCTCTACGCCGCAGAACAGCGCAAGGAGCCGCCGGACACCGCCGGCCTGGGGACGCGGGCCGCCGCGCTCGTGGAGGAGGTGTGGGCGACCCGTGGGGATCTCGACGCCGCCATCGGGGCGGCGAGCACGCGGTGGAGGGTGGAACGGATGCCCGCCGTCGACCGGGTGGTGCTGCGCATCGCCGTCCACGAGCTGCGCACCCGGCCGCAGACGCCGGTGGCGGTGGTGATCTCCGAAGCCGTCGGGCTGGCATCCCGCTTCAGCACGGAGCGGAGCGGCCGATTCGTGAACGGCGTGCTCGCAGCTCTGGCGGCCTCGGAGCGCCCGGAGTGACCGGGCCGTCCCTCGGTGGGCCCGTCCATCGCTCCGGGCGGCTCATCGTCTCCCTCGACGTGCGACACGCCGAGGACGCCCTCCGCATCGCCGGGGCTGTGGCGCCCCACGCCGCCGGGCTGCAGGTGGGCCTCGGCCTGCTCCACGGCCCCGGGCCCGGTGTCGTCGGGGCGGTGGCCCGGCTCGCTCCGGTCCTGGTCGATGCGTCCTTGCACGGCATCCCGTCTGCAGTCGCGGCCGCAGCGCGCCGGCTCGGCGAGTACGGGGCCCGGTGGGTGACCGCGCACGCCCTCGGCGGCGTCGAGATGCTCGAGGCCGCGGTACGGGGCCTCGCCGAGGGAGCCGGCGGACGGCGGGCCGGGGTCCTGGCGATAACACTGCTGACCAGCCTCGATCAAGCAGGGCTCGCCGCAGCAGGCTTGGGCGGGAGCCAGGGCAAGGTGGTCTCGCGCCTCACGAGGATGGCTGCCGCCGCTCGTGCCGAGGGGGTCGTGTGTCCGGTCTCCGAACTCGGGGTGGCCGGCGACGTCGCTCCCGGTCTGCTGCGTGTGGCCCCCGGGATCCGGGCGGGCGGCGCGGACCGTCAGGACCAGCGCCTCGTCGCCGATGCCGGGGAGGCGGTCTGCCGCGGGGCAGACCTGGTGGTGGTCGGCAGGCCCGTGGTGGACGCCGAGGACCCGGCCGGTGCGGCCGCCGAGCTCGCTGCCGCCGTGGACGGCCGTTGATAGCATCGGCGCAGAGGAGGCTCCATGGAACCACCGAAGCTCACCCCGGAGGCGAGGCGAGCGGCCCTCGAGAAGGCGGCCACGGCGCGGCGGGAGCGAGCCGCCGTCAAGGAACGGTTGAGGTCGGGTGAGCTGACCCTGGCGGGCGTGCTCGAGTTGGCGGAACACGACGAGGTGGTCGGCGGCATCAAGGTGAAGGCCGTGCTGACGTCGCTCCCGGGCCTCGGGAAGGTGAAGTCGCACCGTCTCATGGAGCGTCTCGGCATCGCGGAGAACCGCAGGCTGCGCGGTCTCGGCGCCAAGCAGCGGGAGGCGCTTCGCTCTGCTCTTTCCTGAGGGGCCCCGCCGGGACGAGCCGTCCCGGAGGGGCCGGGTCATCGTGGTCTCGGGACCGTCGGGGGCGGGCAAGTCGAGCGTGGTCGCCGGGTTGGCGCGACGGCTTCCCTTCCACTTCAGCGTGTCGATGACCACCCGTCCGCCCCGGCCGGGGGAGCGCGACGGGATCGACTACCACTTCGTCGATCGGGGCAGCTTCAACCGGGCGGTTGCCGCCGGGGACCTGGTCGAGTGGGCGGAGTACGCCGGCCATCGGTACGGGACGCCCCGTTCCGAGGTGGAGCGGTGGATCTCACGAGGAGAGGACGTCCTGTTGGACATCGAGATCCTGGGCGCCGCACAGGTCCGCGAGGTGTACCCGGAGGCGGTGATGGTGTTCATCGAGCCTCCCGATGCGGAGACGCTGGAGCGCCGGCTGCGAAGCCGGGGAGACACCTCGGACCGGGAGATCGCCGACCGGCTCGCCGTGGCGAGATGGCAGACCGAGCAGGCCCGGGGCCTCTTCGACCACTTCGTCGTCAACGACGAACTCGACCGGGCGGTGGCCGAGGTGACCGGTATACTGGCGCCGCCCCACCGGAGACCCATCACGACATGATGATCGAACCCCCGATCGAGCGGATGCTCGACCACACCGACGGCCGCTTCACCCTCGTGGTCCTCGCGGCGCGACGCGCCCGGCAGATCAACGCCTACTTCAACCAGCTCGGCGAGGGCGTCGGCGGCTACGTGCCGCCTCAGGTGCACTCGCTGTCGCGCAAGCCGCTGTCGATCGCGTTCGAGGAGATCACCGAGGAGAAGGTCGTCGTCGACGGCGGCGAGTAGCGCCATGCTCGCCGGCAGGCGGATCCTGCTCTGTGTCAGCGGAGGGGTAGCCGCATACAAGGCCGCCTACCTGGCGCGTCGCCTCGTCGAGGGTGGGGCGCAGGTGAAGGCCGTGATGACCCGGTCCGCGGTCCGGTTCCTGGGCCCGCAGACACTGGCGGCGATCGCCGGGGAGCACCCCCACCTCGACTTCTTCGAAGCACAGTCGGTGAGCCCCCACACCGAGCTGGGCCGATGGGCAGAGGTGATCTGCGTCGCACCGGCCACCGCGGCGACGCTGGCACGCATCGCCAACGGGACCAGCGATGACCTGCTCTCGGCGACGGTGCTGGCATCCCGCGCTCCGGTGGTGGTCGCGCCGGCGATGCACACCGAGATGTGGGAGCACCCCGCAACCCGCCGCAACCTGCTCCGGCTGGTCGCCGACGGCGTCGTCGTGGTGGGCCCGGCCGAGGGCGCGCTCGCCGGCGGGGACGTCGGCGCAGGCCGGATGGCGGAGCCCGAGGCGATCGTCGAGGCGCTGCAGCGGGTGCTGGGCGGAGGGCCCATGAGCGGATGGCGGGTGCTGGTGACGGCCGGCGGCACGCGCGAGCCCATCGACTCGGTGCGCTACCTCGGCAACAGGTCCTCGGGGAAGATGGGCAACGCCATCGCCATCGAGGCGGCCCGGCGGGGGGCGCTGGTGACTCTGGTTACCACCGTTCCCGGTCCCGTGGAGGCGGCGGTCGACGTCATCGCCGTGGAAACCGCCGAGGAGATGGCCGAAGCGGTCTGGGGACGGGCGCCCGACGCGGACGTCGTGGTCCTGGCCGCGGCGGTGGCCGACTTCCGGCCCGCCGAACCGGCGCCCGGGAAGCTGCGCCGCGCCGCGGGCCCTCCTGACCTGACCCTCACGGAGACCCCCGACATCCTCGCCGGGGTGGCCGCGCTCGACCCGCGTCCCTTCCTCGTCGGGTTCGCGGCAGAGGCGGGTCCCCCGGAAGGGGCCCTCTCCAAGG
>CAYXHU010000055.1:0-7844 GCA_964464675.1 uncultured Acidimicrobiia bacterium | reverse complement strand
CTTCCATGACCTGGACGATCACCGACGCCTCCGGGTCGCCGGGCACGACCCCCGGCCCTGCGGATCCGCCGGCCAGCGCCGCCTCGTAGGACGCCAGACTCAGGCCTCCCGACTGCAGGCTCGGCCCGTGACACGAAGTGCACGCCGGATCGAACAACGCCGTCACGGAGTCCCACGTCACCTCACCGGGTGGGGTCGTCGTGGTGGTCGACCCGGGCACAGTCGTGCCCGTGGTCGTCGACGTGGTCTCGACGGGAGCGACGATCTCGGCCTGCTCGGGCGGGACGATCGTCTCGATGGCGGTGTTCTCGAACGTGACGAAGAAGTAGATCCCGACCAGCATGACGATCGAGAACACCCCGAACACCGGGAAGAACCGGACCGAACGCTCCCGGATCTTCTGGTGATCGGTCTCCCGCCGAGACTCTCCCGATTCGATCGCCTCGAGCTCCAGTGGGTGGTACTTCTCCATCTCCTTGCGAGACATGTAGCCGGTGAAGATCGAGGCGTTCGCGTGTCTCACGTGCACGTGGTAGAAGTGCCAGACGATGACCGCCAGGACGGCGAGCAAGGCCTCTCCGCTGTGAGCGGCCCGTGCCGCGGGGATGAATTGACCGGGCAGGATCGTGGTCGTGGCGATCGGGTTCCACAGCAGGAACCCGGTGATGATCATCACCACCGTGCCCCAGACCAGCGCCCAGTACTCGACCTTCTCCTCCCAGGTGAACCGGCCCTGGCGCGGCGGCTCGGATCGCAGCCCGAGGGCATGTCCGACCGATTGCCCGATCGCCCTCAGGTCTTCCAGGCCGGGGACCATGTAGCGGGGTTCCTTGAGCACGTACTTGCGGTACCCGACCGACATGAAGTGGTAGACGACCGCCAGCATCAGGACCGTGGCCAGCACCCTGTGGATGATCCGGACCGATTCGATGCCTCCCATCACGTCGATCATCCACCGCGAGATCCCCGATCCGTCGTAGCGCTGCGGGAGTCCGGTGATCGCCAACCCCGCGAAGCTGATGACTTGGATCCAGTGTTCGACCCGATCGGAAACCGTGAAACGGCGGATCCGTGCGGGAACGGCTGCAGCCGTCTCAGGCGTCGCCACTGCTGCGCCTCCGCGCCGAGATGGACCTCACCACGTCGATCACCACGAACAGGGCCATCCCGCCGACGATCAGCGGGATGAAGATCCGATAGAACAGCTGGACCCCGAAGACGACCGGGGCGTTTTCCCACGAGGGGACGTAGTGGCTGAGCCACGACCCGGGGAAGTTCTCGGTGGCGTCGGGATGGCAGCGCTGGCAGGTCTGGAGGATGTTCGACTTGAAGACGGTGCTGTCCGGATCGTCCTCGGACTTGATGGCGTGCACGCCGTGGCAGTCGATGCACACCGGCTTGTTGGTCTCCTGGTCGGGAGCCAACTGCTCGAACAACACCACGGTCGAGCCGTGGAAGTCGGCGATGTAGGTGTCGAAGACCTCGGTGCTGATCCCGTAGCGGTCCATCAAATCCTCGTCGGCGTGGCAGTCGGCGCAGATCTGGGGCGAGAACAGGTGGAACTCGGGTCGCGAGGGGCCCTCGACGTCGTGCACGCCGTGGCAGTCGGTACAGGTGGGGACGTCCCGGTTACCGACCGAGAGAGCTTCACCATGCACACTCTCCGCATAGAGGTCGAAGATCTCCGAGTGGCAGGTCTGACAGGTTCTCGGGATCTCGGTGCTGTGCGGTTCCGGACGGGACGTGTCGTGGGCGCCGTGGCAGTCCGTGCACACGGCGGCCTGGGGGTTCCCGGCAGCGCGCGCCTGGGCATGGACCGAGTCGGCGGCTTCCTCGTACTGGTCGAGATGGCAGCCGATGCATGCATCGGCGCGCTGCTGTGAGAACTCCCGAACGTCGGCGGCGGTGATCGGGTCGTGGGGGAACTCCCTGATGTCGGTGTGGCAGAGGACACAGGGGATGTCGAAGCGGCCGTGCACCGAAGCCTCGAAGGCGCCGGTGTCGAAAGTCAGGTCGAGGACCTCACCGCTCGGCAGGGTGGTCTGCAGGCCGGGCTGGGAGTGGCAGCCCAGGCAGTACTCGTTCTCGGGCAGACCCTCCTCCGACTCCTGGGCGCCCGCCGTCCTGCCGAGCGCCAGCACTGCGGCGAGCAACCCGACGGCCAGTCCCACGAGTAGGACTACGCGGCGCACGGCGCCGCGTCCCGACCCGATGTCGTGAATGGATTCCATGGTCGCCGACCATGTTCGACCGTCTCGATGAGGGACACGTAGGGCCGAATGGCCCACATGCATCGACCAAGCGCCTTCGGGGACGCCGCGGCGCCCCGACGATCGGGAAACCCGATCAGCCCGCCGGTGAGCGCCCCGCCAGGATGGCGTCGAGCGCCGAGGTCAGCGAAGCCGGGTCCACGGGCCCGGCGATCTTGTGGACGATGTATCCGTCCCGGTCGATGAAGAACGTCTCGGGCACGCCGAACACGCCGAACTCGACCGCGGCCCTCGACCCGGGATCGAGCACGTACTCGTAGCCTTCCCCGTACCCGAGGTCCGCCAGGAACCGGTTGGCGGCCTCCTCGGTGTCTTGGAACACGACCCCGACGAACTGAACGCCCCGGTCGTCGTACGCCGACTGGGCAGACGTCAGATAGCCGTGCTCAGTGCGGCACGGGATGCACCACGACGCCCAGAAATTGACCACGACGACGCGGCCCTGCAGTGTCACGAAATCGAGTGGACCGGAGCCGTCCAGACGCTCCAGCACCAGCGGCGTCGCCTCCTCGCCGATGAGGGGCGAGTCCACCAGACGGGGGTCTTCGCCGAATCGCCCTGCGAAGACGGCCGCCAGCAGGCCGAGCACGACGACCGCTCCACCGACCGTCAGCCACCTGACCAGCCTTCTCCTGGGGCCCTGCCCTTCCAGGGTCGAATCCTCGCTGCGGCGATCCGTCATCCGGCCGTCTCCTGAGCGCGTGCATCCGCGAGCATGTTCTCCACATCCGGGCGCAACTGTTCCGGAAGGTCGGGGAACTCGAGCACCTCCTCGAGGACCGGGATCGCAGCCCCCGGGTCCTCCATCCCGTACAACAGGACGACCCCGAGGAAGAGCTTCGCCTCCCCGTAGCCGGGGTCGATGTCCAGGGCCGCCTCGAGATACTGGACGGCAGTCGCCGGTTGGTCGGTCACGTATGCCATCCAGCCGACGCGGGCCAGGGCCAACGACTCCTCTTGCGGGCTCGGCTCGTTCTCGAGCACGGCCATGTAGTTCTCCATCGCCGGGAGGTACTGCCCGGAGTCGAAGTACATCCCGGCCAGGACGAGGCGCATCTCGTTCGACTCCGGATGGGCGGCCACCGCTGCCTCCATGTCCGCCAGCGGATCACCGCTCGATCCGATCTCCGGCGCCGCGGTCGTCGGCGGCGCCGCCGAATCGACCTCGTCGTCTCCGCTCCGCCCGGCGATCACGATCACCACGGTGAGAGCGATCATCACGCCCAGCATCCCTATGAGGACGTTGCGCGGCGATCCGGCCACGGCGCGCCCACCCTGCTCGGGCTGGGGCGCCCGTGACACCGTCCCACGGGTCCCCGCCTCGGCGGCGGCCAGCAGCCGCTCGGCCTCATCGAGCTCCGCCCGGTACCCGGCTTCGAGGCGAGCCGCGGTTTCCTCGTCGATCTCGCCCGCTTCGACCTGCTCGGCGAGCTCCTCCAGATCACGCCGGGCGAGCCCGGCCCTCTCCTCGAGCGCATCGATTCGGTCACGCCGATCCGTCATCGGTCCGCCTCCGGCTCGTGCTTCCGACGCCGTCCCAGGATGAGGACCACGCCGGCCGCGAGCGCCACGAACGGCAGCACCCACAGCAGCAGGGTGCGGCCGGCGACCGGTGGATCCAGGAGGATCCCGTCCCCGTACCGTTCCGTGAAATAGTCGATGATCTGCTCGTCCGACTCCCCGGCGGCGACCCGCTCGGCGACGATGTCCATCATCGCCCGGGCCGTCTCGGCCGGGGAGTCCAGGATCGGTTCTCCCTGGCACACCGGGCACTTGATGCGGGCCCCGAGGGAGCGCACCCGATCCTCCTCAGAGGGATCTCCGATGGCGATGCCGACCACCACCACCGCGGCGAGCGCAATCGTGACGATCGCTCCGATCCACCGACGAAGCCGCTCAGACACGCGCCGGCTCCCGTCGCTCTCGCGCCGACCTCCTGGCCACTGCCGGGTACACCGCTCCCAGAGCTACCAGGAAGCCTCCGGCCCACACCATCCAGATGAAGGGGAACCAGAAGGTCTCGATGCGGACTTCGGTCTCGTTGATCGAGGCGAGGGAGAGATACAGGTCGCCCCGCAGCCCGGTATCGACGGCCGGGCTGGCGATCGACTGGGTGCTGGTCGGGTACCGGTTGAGGCGCGGCTCCAGGGTGCTGATCAGATCCCCGCCTCTACGCACCTCCACGACCGCCCCGATCTCGGTCCGGTTCGGCTTCTCCCGGCTGAACGGCTCGACGTAGGTGATCTCGTGGTCGGCGAATCGGGCCGACTCGCCGGGGCTCAGCGTGAACGCACCCTCGTCGGACAGGTTCGAGGACAGCGCGATGCCGAGCACGAGCACCGCCACCCCGATGTGCCCGACCTGCCCGCCCCAGTACGGCGGATCGGCTCGCAAGGCTCGCAGCATCTCGGATCCGGTGGACGTCTCCCGCTTCGCCGCAGCTCGGTATGCCCGATCCCACAGTTGGTGTACGGCGAGGGCGACGACGAGCACACCCAAGAGGATGCTCACCAGGATCCACCCGTTGCGCTGCCCGACGACCACCGCCAGTGCAGCAGCGCCGAGAGCGATCTGCAGCGGCAGCCGGAGCCGGTCCCAGACGACCCGCAGGTTGGCGGCCCGGTAGGGGACGATCGGCCCGAGAGCCATGGCCGCCACCAGCGCGAACCCGAGAGGAACGGCCATCCTGTCGTAGAACGGACGGCCCACGCCGACGGTGTCCCCGGTGATCGCTTCGACGACGATCGGGTACAGCGTGCCCACCACCACCACGAAGGCGAACACGGTGAGCAGCAGGTTGTTGATGAGGAACATCCCCTCCCGGCTCACCAGGGAATCGAGCCGCGGGGCGGATGACACCAGGTTGGCCCTCATGGCGAACAACCCCAGCGAGCCGACCATCACGAACATGAGGAACCACAGCAGGGCCGGGCCGATCGGCGACTGGGTGAAGGAATGCACCGACTGGATGACCCCCGACCTGGTCAGGAACGTGCCGAGGATCGTCAGAGAGAACGTGGCGATGACCAGGATGTAGTTCCAGGCCTGCAGCACTCCCCGGCGCAACTGCACGGCCGCCGAGTGCAGGAATGCCGTCGCCACCAGCCAGGGAGCGAAGGAGGCGTTCTCGACTGGATCCCAGGCCCAGTACCCGCCCCAGCCGAGCACCTCGTAGGACCACAGCCCGCCGAGCACGATTCCGGCAGTCAGGAACATCCAGGCCACCCGGGTCCACGACCTGGTGCGCCGCAGCCAGGCGTCGCCCCGCTCCTTCACCAGCAGGGCCCCGACGGCGAACGCGAACGGCACCGTCAACCCGACGTATCCCACGTAGAGCATCGGAGGGTGGATCGCCATGAGGGGGTGGTTCTGCAGCAGCGGGTTCGGGCCCAAGCCTTCCGCCGGCGTGACGACGGTGGACCACGGGAGGGCGCTCTCCGCGGCACACCCGAAGCCGCCGGTCGCGGTGCACACTTCGAAGGGGTTCGAGACGGTGGCCATCAGGGCGAAGAAGAAGAGGGTCACGATCCCCATGACCCCGAGCGCCGCCGCTCCCAGGTGATCCATTCCCCGGCTACGAGCCATGACGGCCCACACGGCGAACACGAACACACCGAGCACCAGGCCCCAGAGCACCAGGCTTCCCTCGAGAGCGGCCCACGCCGAGGAGAGCTTGTAGAGCAGCGGGGTGGTGGATGCCGAGTTGTTGGCGATGTACGCAATGGAGAAGTCGTCGGCGAGTAGGCCCACCTCGAGCGCCACCATCGCCAGCAGTGAGCCCCCCAACACGGCCGACGCCGGGACCCTGAACACGGATGCATCCCAGCCCTCACGACGGAAGGCCGCGGTGAACCCGCGCACGATCAGCATGAGCGAGCCGCCGATGGCCACCAGGACTCCGAGCAGTCCGAACCCGGCGATCACCGCCGCCACCCCGAGGGTCTCGGCCGCGGTGCCTGGGTCTCGATCGTCACTGGCCCACCTCCCGATCTGCAGTGCGGCAACGGCCCGGAGGCCGCCGCGAACAGGCGGCACGGTAGCGCGGAATCGCAGAGACCGGACCCGCTGTTCAGGTGCCGAGGTCGAGCACGGTTTCGGCGAGGGTCTCCCCGGAGACCATCAGCTCCACCCGGGGAACTCCGGTATCTCGCGCCCGGATCCTCAGGTCGCCGCTGCAGTGGCGCTTGCGGACGATCGTGGACTCACCGGGGGCCAACTCGAGCGTGCTCCACCTGAACTGCTTGGTCGCTTCCCCCTCGGTCGCGTAGTGGACCACGTAGTCGAGCGCGACCCTCTGCGGCGCTCTCGACGTGGACCTCAGCTCGGCTCGCAGCTCCACGGCCCCGGGAACGCCGAGCAGGCACGGCTCGCACCAGAACCGCAGGACCTCCAGCGATGCCTCCTCGGAGAACCCCAGCACGTCGAGGGCTCCGGCGTGACCGCGATGGGCGAGGCGGCGCAGCCCGTGCATGGCGATCTCGACTGCCTCGACGCCTTCATCGCCGATCCATCGCCGTGCCGTCGCCACGGCCAGGTCCGGATGGTCCTCTGCGATGTCGCACAGGTGGTCCGCCACCGCCCGGCGCACCTCCGGTACGGGATCACCGCTCATCAAATCGAGGAGGGCAATGCTCCTCTCCGGTTGCTCCTCGAGGCCCGGAACGGCCATCCCCCAGGGAAGCCGCGGTCTCGTCCCGGTGGCGGCCAGCCTGCGCAGCTCCGGGTCGGCGGACCGGGCCCAGTCTTCGACCCTCGCCCAGGTCCGTTCGTCGCGCCATGCCAGGAACGGCCGGAGGGCCAACTCACAACTGGCATGCCGCGTCAGTACCTCCATCGCGTCGAGCGATTCGGCCACGTGCGGAATGCCGTACGTCTCGACGAAGTGGTTGAGGATCACCGCCTCCCACACCGAGATCGGTGGGGTCTGATGCTCTGCCGCGCCGACGACCACCCGCACCGCCGCCGGGAAGTGGCCGGGGAGGGCGAGGGAGAGCCGGTGGGAGACCGCACCGATCCGGGCGAGCACGTCGTCGCCGTGCAGCAGCGTCGTGGCCGCTCCCACGAAGCCGACCACGTCGAATCGGGGATTCACTGCGTCGAGCCGCTCCCCGAGCCGCCTCACGAGGTCTTTGCTGATCGCTGCGGCAACCGTGATCACCATGTGCCTCACCGTGGAGCGGACGGGTCCCGGCGACCAGGGCCGTTGGCCCGGTTTCCCCCGCGATTGCGTCCGGCGAGCCGACGAGCACCAGGGCCACTCTGGGATCCGTGTGGGCACGGCATCACAGGCTCGGGAACTACCATGTACCCCTCGGGGTATCGGGAGGACTGGTGCGTCTGAACGAAGAAGAGACGGCCGATCTCCTCCGCAGGCTGCGACGGGCCGAGGGACAACTCGGCGGCCTGCAGCGGATGATCGAAGAGGGACGCGAGTGCCGCGAAGTGGCCACACAATTCGCGGCCGTCTCGCGGGCGGTGCGCAGTGCCGGGCACCACTACCTGTCCCGAACCATGACGCGCTGTCTCAGCGATCCCGACGCCGCCGCCGCCGAGGGATACGACGCGGCCATGCTC
>CAYXHU010000054.1:0-8073 GCA_964464675.1 uncultured Acidimicrobiia bacterium | reverse complement strand
CATCGACGCCGAGCACGCGCTCGACCCGACGTACAGCCGGGCACTCGGCGTCGACGTCGACGAGTTGCTGATCTCTCAGCCGGACACCGGCGAGCAGGCTTTGGAGATCGCCGACATGCTGATCCGCTCGGGAGCGCTCGACGTGGTCGTGATCGACTCGGTGGCGGCCCTCGTGCCGCGGGCCGAGATCGAAGGCGAGATGGGTGACGCTCACGTCGGCCTCCAGGCGCGGCTCATGTCGCAGGCCCTGCGGAAGCTGGCCGGCACGATCAACCGTTCGCAGACCACGGCGGTGTTCATCAACCAGATGCGCGAGAAGATCGGCGTCATGTTCGGCAGCCCCGAGACCACGCCGGGCGGCCGGGCGCTCAAGTTCTACGCCAGCACCCGGATCGACATTCGCCGCATCGAGACGATCAAGAGCGGCGGGGAGGCCGTGGGCAACCGGGTGCGCGCCAAGGTGGTCAAGAACAAGGTCGCCCCTCCGTTCCGTCAGGCCGAGTTCGACATCATGTTCGGTGAAGGCATCTCTCGGGAGGGGAGCCTGCTGGACGTCGCCGTGGAGCACGACATCGTGCGTAAGAGCGGCGCCTGGTACACCTTCGACGGCGACCAGCTGGGTCAGGGCCGGGAGAACGCCAAGGCGTTCCTCCGGGAGAATCCGGAGATCGCCGTGCAACTGCAGGCCCAGGTGCTCGCCACCGTCGGCGTCGGCCGAGAGGCTTCCGACGACCTGGTGTCGGTGGTGGACGAGCTCGACGGGGTGGACGGCGCCGCGTTGGACGAGTGAGCCGACCGAGGGGGCTCCTCCCGGTGGGGCGGCTCCCGGGGTACGATGGTCGGCACACGCACACACACACCCACTGAACCAACGAGACGACGGCGATCCCGAAGGGGGTAACGGAGCGAACCAGGGGCCCGGGGCGGGCCCGACGAGCGGCGGCATGCGCCGCGAACGGTTCCATGTGTGTGCGTCAGGCCGCCAGGCCTGGCGCCGATTGTGTTTCGGGGCCGCCGAGAAGGAGTCGAGATGATCACCACGGTGGTCGCCGTAGCGGCCGGAGCGACCGCGTTCGTCATCGGTGTCGCCGTGGGTCGCCTCGTGCAGCGGCGGCGCTACGGCAGGGCTGCGGCCACGGCCGAGGAAATCGTCGCCCGGGCCCGCCGGGAGGCCCAGCAGCTCCTCGCCCGATCGGAGGACCAGGCCAGGGCGACCGCGGAGGCGTACCGAGAGAGGGAGTCGGCGACGCTCGAGCACCGGCGCATGGAGATCACCGGCGTCGAGGAGCGGATCAGCCAGAGGGAGGCGACCCTGGAGCAGCGGGCCGCCAACCTGGCACAACGGGAGGGGCTCACGCTGGAGCGGGAGCGGGAGCTCGCCGAGGCCCGTCTCGACGTGGAGCGGATGCGGGAGCAGGCGAGGGCCGAGCTGGAGAAGGTGGCCGGCGTGGACGCCAAGGCCGCCAAGGCGGAACTGTTGCAGCGCGTCGAGGACGAGGCCCGCCGTGAGGCCATGGTGCTGATGCGCGATCTGGAGATGAAGGCCAGGGAGGAGTCGGATCGTCGGGCGCGGCGGATCCTCACGGCATCCGTGCAGCGGCTGGCCGCAGAGGTCGTCTCGGAGACGACGGTCTCGGTGGTGCCCCTGCCCTCCGACGACATGAAGGGCAGGATCATCGGCAGGGACGGGCGCAACATTCGCGCCTTCGAGGCCGTGACCGGGGTGAACATCATCGTGGACGACACGCCGGAGGCGGTGGCGTTGTCGGCGTTCGATCCGGTGCGGCGCGAGGTGGCCCGGCTGGCCCTGGAGCGGCTCATCGCCGACGGCCGCATCCATCCCGCCTCGATCGAGGATGCCCACGCCAAGGCGCTCGCCGAGGTGGAGCAGAGCGTGCGTGACGCCGGGGAGTGGGCGCTCCTCGAGGTGGGCCTCAGTCGGATGCACCCCGAGCTCATCAACCTGCTCGGCCGCCTCAAGTACCGGTTGTCCTACGGCCAGAACGTCCTGAATCACCTCGTCGAGGCGGCGAAGGTGGCCGGCATGCTCGCTGCGGAGATCGGTGCGGATCCCGAGGAGGCGCGGCGCGCCGCCTTCCTCCACGATATCGGCAAGGCCGTGAGCCACGAGTTGGGAGGGTCCCACGCTCTGGTCGGGGCCGAGATCGCCAGGCGATTCGGCGAGGATCCGGCCATCGTCCACGCCATCGAGTCCCACCACAACGAGGTGGAGCCGCGCACGATCACGGCCGTGCTCGTGCAAGCGGCGGACGCGGTGTCGGCGGCTCGGCCGGGAGCCCGGCGGGAGGCGGTCGAGTCGTACGTGCGCCGACTGGAGCGTCTCGAGGAGATCGCGAACGCCTTCGACGGCGTGGAGCGGGTCTACGCCATGCAGGCGGGACGCGAAGTGAGGGTCGTGGTCGATCCGGGCAAGATCGACGATCTTGCCGCGTCGGATCTCGCAAGGCGCATCTCCCGCCGTCTCGAGGACGAGCTGCAATACCCGGGACAGATTCAGGTCACGGTGATCAGGGAACTGCGGGCCGTCGACTACGCGCGATGACTGCGCTCGGGATGCCGGTCGTGAGGGAGCGGCGGGTTCCGACTCGCACCGGCCGCCGCTACCTGATCCGCACCTTCGGCTGCCAGATGAACGAGCACGACAGCGAGCGCATCGGCGGGTTGTTCGAGTCCGACGGGATGGTGCCGGCCGACGGAGTCGAGGACGCCGACCTGGTGCTCATCAACACCTGCTGCGTCAGGGAGAACGCCGACAATCGGCTGTACGGGACGCTCGGGCACCTCAAGGCGGTCAAGGATCGCCGTCCCGGGATGCAACTGGTGGTGGGCGGGTGCCTCGCTCAGAAGGACCGTGACCAGGTTCGGGAGAAGGCGCCTTGGGTGGACGTCGTCTTCGGCACCCACAACCTCCACAGGGTCTTGGCGCTCCTCGACCATGCCGAGGAGTGGGGCCCGGTCACGGAGATCTGGGAGGAGACCGGGTCGGTGGACGAGGTTCCCTCGATGCTGCCGTCGCGGCGCGCCGCGAACCACTCGGCCTGGGTGACGATCACGATCGGGTGTGACAACGCCTGCACGTTCTGCATCGTGCCGGTGGTGCGGGGACGGGAGATCAGCCGGCGTCCCGGTGACATCGTCCGGGAGGTGGCCTCCTTGGCCGCCGAGGGCGTCGTCGAGGTGACGCTGCTGGGCCAGAACGTGAACTCGTACGGGCGGGACCTGGCGCTCGACGGCAGGCGCCGGCCGGTGTTCGCTGACCTGCTGCGCCGGGTCGGGCAAGTCGAGGGCATCGGGCGGATCCGGTTCACGTCGCCTCATCCCAAGGACATGAGAGAGGACGTGCTGGCGGCGATGGCGGAGACGCCGCCGGTCTGCGAGCAGCTGCACCTCCCGCTGCAGAGCGGGAGCGCCTCGATCCTGCGGGCGATGCAGCGCGGATACACGCCGGAGAGGTTCCTGGAGAAGCTGCGGACCGCGGAGCGGATGGTGCCCGGGCTGGCGACGTCGACCGACGTGATCGTCGGCTTCCCCGGGGAGACCGAGGCGGACTTCCGGGCCACGCTCGACGTGATGGAGGAGGCCCGGTTCGATTCGGCGTTCATGTTCGTGTACTCGCCGCGTCCGGGGACCAGGGCTGCGGACATGCCCGGACACGTCGATTCCGATGTCGCCGGGGAGCGGTTCGCCCGCCTGGCCGACCTGCAGCGGCGGATATCCCTTGAGAAGAACCGGGTGTTGGAGGGCACGGTCGTGGAGGTGCTGACCGAGGGGCCGTCGCGGAAGGACCCGAAGATGGCGTCGGCGAGGACGCGGACCAACAAGGTGGTGCACGTGCCCGGCGAGTACCCGCCGGGAATGTTCCTCCAGGTCGCCGTCGATCACGCTGCGCCGTCGCACCTGATCGGGAGAGTGGCCTCCTGAGACCGGTCGCGGCCTTGATCGGGCCGACCGCCGCCGGCAAGAGTGCGGTGGCGATGCTGCTGGCCCGGAGGTTCGGCGCCGCCATCGTGTCCGTGGACTCCGCCCAGGTGTATCGGGGGATGGACATCGGGACGGCGAAGCCGTCGGCCACCGAGCGGGGCGAGGTGGCCCACCACCTCATCGACCTGGTCGAGCCGGAGGTGGCGTTCTCGGTGGCCGAGGTTCAGACGGCCAGGGTGGCGGTGCTCGACTCGCTCTCCGAGCGCGGCGTGCCGGTGCTGATCACCGGTGGTTCCGGGCTTCACTTCAGGTCCCTGGTGGATCCCCTGGAGTTCCCTCCCGCCGACGAGGCGGTGCGGGCGGAGCTGGAGGTGATGGGGATCGACGAGGCCCGGGAGGCGCTGCTGGAAGCCGACCCCGGGGCGGCGCGGCTCGTCGATCTCGCCAACCCGCGCCGGGTGGTTCGGGCCCTGGAGGTGTACCGCCTCACCGGGGGGACTCCCACAGCGCGAGCTGCCGCGCCCGGGGCCGCCGCGGTGCGGGAGTACCGGGCCCGGATCCCGATCGTGGTGCTCGGCATCGACCCGGGCGGCAGGCTCCGGGATCGGGTGGTGCGCCGTTTCGACGCGATGCTGGCGGCAGGCCTCGCCGGCGAGGTCGAGACGCTGGCACCGCGCCTCGGCGTCACGGCGCGCGCCGCAGTGGGGTACCGGCAGTGGCTGCGGGTGGTCGAGGGCACATGGTCGCCGGAGACGGGACGACGGCGCGCCGTGGAGGCGACGACCGGGCTGGCGCGTCGGCAGAGGACCTTCTTCCGTAAGGATCCCCGGGTGCGGTGGCTGGAGTGGGATGATGATCCGAGTGCACCGGCCGAGGCGGCGAGTCGGCTGCTGGAGGAGGCGGGATGGACTTCGTGAAGATGGAGGGGCTCGGGAACGACTTCGTGGTGATCGCCGGCCCGTTGCGCCCGGCGGCAGCCGATGTGGCCGCGTGGTGCGACCGGAGGCTCGGGATCGGGGCCGACGGGGTGCTGGTGGTGACGCCGCTCGAACCTGCCGCGGTGCGGATGGAGTACTGGAACGCCGACGGGTCCCCGGCGGAGATGTGCGGGAACGGGCTGCGGTGCACGGCGCGTTTCGCCGTGGACGAGGGAATGGTCGCAGGGCCGGAGTTCACCGTGGCCACTCCGGTGGGGGAGCGGTCGGTGATGGTGCGGCCCGACGGGACCGTACGTGCCGAGCTCGGCTTGGTCGCCTTCCCGGATCGCCCGGTGTTCGAGGTTGCCGGATACCGCCTGGTCGCGGTGGACGTCGGCAACCCCCACGCGGTGGCGATCGTGGACGACTGCTATTCGGTGCCGGTCGGCGCCGTGGGCCCGATCGTGGAGGGAGACCCGCACTATCCGGAGCGAACCAACGTCGAGTTCGCCACCGTCGTGGGCCGCGATCGGATCGACGTCCGGGTGTGGGAGCGCGGGGTGGGGGAGTCCATCGCGTGCGGCACGGGGGCGGCGGCGGCTGCGGGGGCGGCCTATCGCGCCGGAATGGTGGACGGCGATGTGACGGTGATGCTGCCGGGCGGGCCCTTGCTGGTGGAACTCGGAGGGGATCGGGTCTGGATCGACGGCCCCACCCGCCGGGTGTTCTCCGGGACGATCTGAGTCAGCGCACCCTGCGGACGACGGCGACCACCTTGCCGATGATCTCGACACCCTCGGTGAACACCATCGGGTCGTAGTCGCGGTTCTCCGGTTCGAGGATGACGGCGTTCGCGGTCCTGCGGAGCCGCTTCACGGTGGCTTCTTCGCCGTCCACGAGGGCGGCCACGATCTCGCCGTCCCGAGCGTCCGGCTGGCGGCGTACGACGACGTAGTCACCGTCGAGGATGCCGGCCTCGACCATCGAGTCGCCGCGCACCCGGAGCATGAAGACGGGATCGTCGCCGACCAGGTCGGTGGGCAGCGGGTAGATCTCTTCGATGTCCTGCTCGGCGAGGACCGGCGAACCGGCGGCGATTCGTCCGACCAAGGGAACGTCGCGGACTCTCGCCCTGTGCAGGTCCATGCCGGATCGTCGAGGGTGACCTCGATGGCTCTGGGCTTGGTGGGGTCGCGCCGCAGGTAGCCGGCCTTCACCAGGGCGGACAGGTGGCTGTGGACCGTGGAAGGAGACGAGAGCCCGACGGCCTCGCCGATCTCCCGCACCGAGGGTGGATAGCCACGTTCCCGCACCGTGCGTGCGATGAGCTCCAGGATCTCCCGCTGTCTGTCGGTGATGTCCTCGACCCGCATGACTCCTCCTGACTCGGGGCAAGGGTACTGGTTTCGCGCTCTCAGGGCAAACATATGTTCGACTTGACGATCGAACACCCGTTCGATACAGTGGTGGAGCGAACACACGTTCGTGTCACACCCGGGCCGTACGTTGGAGGGTGAGGGCGCAGCAGAGGTCACGCCACAGACCGGATGCGACCGACGTCTCGGTACGGGAGCGGGTGGTGACGATGCAAGGACACCGGATGCGAGCCAGGAGGACGAGGCCATGACGATCTCCGCCAACACGCCCGCTCGGGTCGTGGTTCTCCTCATCACCATCGCCGTGGTGCTGGTCCTTCTGCTCGCTACCGGTATGGCTGCGTCCGTCGGCGGGGAACAGCCGGGATCGTCGGGCGAGCCGATCATCCACCGGGTCGTCGCCGGCGACACGCTGTGGGACATCGCCGCCGACTACACACCCCGGTCCGACGACGTGCGGCGCACCATCCACGAGATCAGGCAGCTGAACGATCTCGACGGAAGCCTGATCGTGCCCGGCCAGGTGTTGCTGATCCCCGGCTCGGATTGACCGCCGATCAGTCGGCGCCGCACACCACGGGAAGCGCCGGAGATGACTCTGGCTCGTCCCGTCCCGTGAGCAGCATCACCAGTGCCACGCCCCGTCCCGAAGCTGCAGCCACCTCGCCGAGCAGGCTGATCGCATCGGCGAGGGCTTCCCGGGGAGGTGCCCAGTCCTCGTCGCCGACGGCGCGGGCCAGGTCCACGCCGTGGATGACGAACTCGAGGTTCCTGGTGCGCAGGTACTCGCCGAGCTGGATGGGCCCGTACCGGGTGGGGATGACGAACCCGGGTCCCGCCCAGTCGACGGCGGCCAGGGCCGCGGTCTGCGCAGCCCGGAACTTCTCGGGGGGATTGGAGCTGATCTCCCCGCGTGCCCGCTCGGTGATGGCGGCGTCCATGGCCTCCGGATCGGCGGCTCGCTGCCGCATGTGGGCGCAGTAGTAGGCGGCGGCCGAGGGGATGGGGACGTCCTCGGCAACCGGGCCGTGCGTGTAGTCGGCGACGTCGCGGGCCGAGCGGGCCAGGTGTCCGCACAACGCGGCGACATCCCAGGACTCGGAAGCAGGAGCACTCCAGTCATCGACCCGATCCATCAGCGTGGCCACCGCCTGGCCTGCTTCGGCGTACACCGATCGGATGCCGTGAGCGGCCATGGAGTAGCCTCCTGGTTCGTGGAATGCCCGTTTTGCGGTGCCGAGGATACGCGGGTTGTCGACAGCCGGCCCGCCGAAGGGGGTGCCGCCGTCAGGCGCCGCCGCGAGTGCAGCGAATGCGGCAACCGGTTCACCACCTACGAGCGGCGGGAGCCCGTGACGGTGGTGCGCAAACGAGACGGTTCGGTGGAACCGTTCATGGCATCCAAGGTGATGGCGGGCGTCGCCGCTGCGGTTGCCGACCGGGAGGTGCCGCCGGGGGTGCTCGAGGAGCTGGTGGCCAGGATCGAGCATGCGGCCACCGAGACCCGGGAGATCCCTTCGGCGGAGATCGGGCGCATGGTGCTGGCCGGGCTGCGCGCCATCGACGAAGCCGCCTACCTCCGGTTCGCCTCGGTGCACAAGGGATTCACCGGCCCGCGCGACTTCGAGCGAGAGATGGCCGCGCTCGACGAGGATCGGTGATCGTGGAGATCCCGATCCGGCGACTCGACCCGGAGCTGCCGGTTCCCGGACGCGCCCATCCCGGAGACGCCGGGGTCGACCTCCGCTGTGCAGAGGATGTGCAGTTGGGTCCCGGGGATCGCGCCCTGGTCCCGACCGGCATCACCGTTGCGATCCCCGCCGGCTACGCAGGCCTCG
>CAYXHU010000053.1:0-8098 GCA_964464675.1 uncultured Acidimicrobiia bacterium | reverse complement strand
TCGGCTTCTGCGGCGAGGTGTTCTACGCCGTGGAGGGGGAACGGGCGGGGCTGGACATCAAGCTCGTGCCGGAGGCCCAGGGCCGCGGCCTGGCCTCCGAGGCCCTCCGGGCCCTGATCGACGAGGTGTTCGCCGCAGAGCCCGGCGTGCAGGTGGTGTGGACGGAGCCGAGGCTCGACAACGCCCCGGCCCGGCGCCTGTACGCACGGTGCGGCCTCCGCTCGGTGCCCGGGGCACCGCCCGGCTTCGAACGCTGGGAACTGGCCCGGTTCCGACGCCCCGGCCGGCGCCTGCCCGGGTGAGGCCGGGCTCTCATCCTCCGAGCAGTGCCGTCGGCACGAATTCGGCGCGGCTCACCGCGGTCACCGTGACCACCCCGGCGGGCCACAGTCGCACGGTCCGGGCGACCTCGACTTCGACGGTACGCGGCCCCCAGGAGGGATCGAGGGGGCAGGTGCAGCGCCGCAGTTCGGTGTCGTTCAAGTGCGCGAACCGCTCCGCCTCCTCGGCCGGCGTCCCCTCGGCGCCGAATGGGAGGAAGGTCACCGGCGCTGCGGCAAGGGCCGCGGCGTCGGCGGCCGCCGAGACCTCCACCCCGGCCCGCAGGTAGGAGCCCACCGACCCGAGCAGCGCGGCGAGCAGCAGCACCAGCCCGGCCACTGCCGCCAGCAGCACGCCCGCGGAGCCCTGCTCGGAGGTCAGCGCTCCACGCGCATCGACGCCCGCCCCTCCAGCTGCACCGTCCATCCGCCCAGCAAGGGGGCGGCCACCCGGTGCGGCACGACGACGACGACTTCGGCACGGCCCCCAACGTGGTGGTCGCGCGACACCGACACCCGGGCCCGGGACCGGGCCTCCGGTGCCAGCACGGCCTGGGCCGCCTTCACGGCGAGGCTCGGGTCGGGGGACGCGGCCGCTTCCCGGGCACCTTCCCGGGCGGCATGGCTCACCTCCAGTTGGGCACGGGCCGCGATGGCCACTTCGACGGCTCCCAGCAGCACCACCAGGACGAGCGGCACGACGAGCGCGAACTCCACGACTGCGCTGCCCCGGTGCCCGGCTATCCACCCGCCCCCGCCATCCCCCGGATGCGATCGACGATCGCATCGAAGAACGCCGGGAGGGCGTCGGTCGACGACGCCCAGGCGATCAGGGCGACGGCGATCACCGCAGCCGCCACGATCACGAGTGCGTACTCCGCAGTCGTCTGTCCGCGTTCGTCGCTCCACATCGATGCTCCTTCCTTCGGGCCCTCCTCACGGACCGGGGTCGAGCCGCGCCAGCGAGTCGAGCAGGGCCGGGCCGACGGCCAGGACCACGAACCCGGGGAGGATGAGCAGCGCAAGGGGCACGAGCAGCCGAACCGGGAGCCGGCGGGCCGCCTCCATCGTGCGGGCGTGGTCGGCGTGGCGGCGTTCGGCGGCGAAGCCCTCGACCACTCCGACCGGCGGCGCACCGGACTCGGCCGCGGATGCGAGCACCCGATAGAGCGGCTCCCCGGTCCCGGATGCGGCGCCGAGCGCCGCGGCCGCTCCCCCGCCCCGCACCGACCGAAGCACCCTGCGGAGCTCTGCGGCGAGCCGCGGCGAAACCCAGCGCCCCGCCGAGCGCAGCGCCTCGACCAGGCCGAGCCCGGCGCTCAACCCGAGCACGGTGAGGTCGGCGAGCAGCACCAGATCGTGTTCCCCCTCGGCCTGCGCGGTGCGGCTCGCAGAGATGCGCCGGAACGTTGCCGCCAGACCGGCCGAAGCGGTTGCGACGACGCCGATCGGCGGTGACAGCACCACCGCGGCACCGAGCACGCCCGTCCACGCCGGCGCTCCCACCAGCGGCGCCACAGAGGTGAGCGCCAACCCGACGAGCACGGCACCCGTGACGGTCACCGATCGGCCCTCGCCACCATGAGCACCACGACCGCGATCCCGACGACGAGCAGACCGATGCCGACGGCCAGCAGCGCACGGCCGGCCGGCTCGCCCAGCAGCCCCGACAGCCTGCCGGTCGCGCCGAGGACCGCCAGCAGCAGCAAGGGCGCTCCTCCCACCAGCGCAGCGGACATCCTGGCCTGGACGGTCATGACCCGCCGCTCCCTGGCGAGGGCTCCCAGGTCGGCCGCCTGGGCGGCGAGCCGTTCCAGCACGCGACGGGGTGCCGCGCCGGTGCGGCCGGACAGATGCAGGGCGGCGGCGGCCCGCCGGCCGTTCACCGGAAGCGATTGCTCCACTGCGCCGGCGATCTCCTCCATGGGCCGGCCCGCCGAGCACAGCCGCTCCACGCGGGAGAGGTCGATCCGGCCGGCCGACCTCGCTGCGGATGCCAGCGCCCATCGCAGCGAGGCTCCGGCCGCCAGTTCGGAGGCGGCCGCCCGCAGCACGGCCGCCTCTGCATCGAGGCCTCCGGAACGAGTGCGGAGCCGGGCCCGCAGGTGCCACACGGTGAACGCGGCGACCGCTGCCAGGAACCACACCGGCCGTGCCAGGGCCAGCCAGAGGGCGAGGACCGCGGCGAACGGCGCCCCTGCGGCGACGGCTCCCGCCACCACGAGCGCCGTCAGCACCGGTACACCTCCTCCACCCCGCCTCCGCTCACGAGGGCGATCGAGGCGACTCTGCGGAGGCCCGACGTCCTGGTGACCAGGACCACGACGTCGACGGCACCCGCCACCTGACGGTGGATCGACTCGGGGACGAGACGGTCGCCGCCGGAGAGCGCCAGGGTCTCGAGACGCCACAGCGCCTCATCGGGGCCGCTGGCGTGCACGGTGCCCATCGACCCGGTGTGGCCGGTGCTCATCGCCTGGAGGAAGTCGAGGGCTTCCGGGCCACGAACCTCGCCGACGACGATCCGGTCGGGGCGCATCCGCAGGGCATGGCGCACCAGGGATCGCATCGTGATCTCGCCGGCCCCTTCCACGTTGGCGGGCCGGGCCTCGAGACGGACCACGTGCCCGCAGAGTCTCAGCTCGGCGGCCTCCTCGATGGTGACGACTCGCTCTGCCGCCGGAATCTCGGCGGACAGGACGTTGAGCAAGGTCGTCTTCCCCGAGCCCGTGCCGCCGCACACCAGCAGGTTCCGGCCGACGGCGACCGCCTCCCGGAGCAGCGCGGCACCCTCGGCACGGATCGCCCCGGACGAGATCATCGCGTCGAGATCCGGCACCGCGGCCGTGAACCGGCGCACCGCCAGCACCGGGCCGTCCACGGACGCCGGAGGCACGGCGGCATGGAGGCGAGATCCGTCGGGAAGCCGGGCGTCCACGGCGGGGGCGGCCCGGTCGAGACGCAGGCCGAGCGGGGCGATCACCCGCTCCACCGCGGCGACCACGGCCGCCCCGTCCCGGAAGCGGACCTCGGTCCTCTCCAGCACACCGGAGCGCTCCACCCAGACCTCGTCGGGCGCGTTGACGAGCACGTCGCTCACCTCCGGGTCGGTGAGGAGCGGCTCAAGCGGACCCAGCCCGACGAGGGCGGCAACCGCCTCGGCGGCCACGCCGTCCGGGTCGAGCGGCGATTCGTCGGGTGCGATCGCCTGCGCGGCGGCGGCGACCGAGGCCCTGTCGAGCGAGGTGGTCGACTCGAGGATCCGCTCCACGACCCGGCTCACCGCGTCCACGGCACCTCCCAGGCCTTCCGCCACGCCCGCACCCACCGGTTCCCGGCTGCCGGGACCCGCCCGGCCAGCAGCGCCGCCGTGGTGCGGCGCGACGGGACCGGCAGCCGGATGCCCGGGCCGGGCAGCTGCATGGGATGCGGCGTGCTCTGGTACACCGCGGGACGTGTATCCCCGGGGAAGAGGCCTCCGGGAACCAGGAGCCGGACGACCACCGTCGGGATCCCGCCGCCGGCGGCGACGGGCCGGGGCGGCAGGCGCACGACCACCCGCGGCCAGCGGGCGATGAGGGCGCGCACCACGTCCCCGGTGTCCTGGGCGGCGATGCCCCCGTTGCGGAGCACGGCGACGCCGGTTCGCTCCGGTTCCAGGTCGGCGCGCCGGGGCCCGTCGGCGACGAGGTCGGCGAGCGAGCGAGGGCCCGGGTATCTGGGCCCTCCTGGGTCGAGGTCGATCACCAGGGCGGTTCCGGCCGCAGCAGCGAGGCCCAGGGGCGCCAGGGCCCCGAGCAGACCGTCCTCCGGCGTCCACATGGCGAGAACGGCCGGCATCCTGACCCCTGTTCGAGCACCGGCACCGTACGGAGGGGTGCCCCGAGGTTCAAGGGGTTCGCCACGGACCGGGGTACGCTGGCCGTCGATGACGGGGGCCGCCTTCTTCGACCTCGACAAGACGGTGATCGCCAAGTCATCGACGCTCGCCTTCACCGGCAAGCTGCAGAAGGCGGGCATGCTCGGTCGGCGTGTGCTGCTCCGGGCCGCCATCGGCCAGGTGGTGTACGTCCTGTTCGGGGCCGACGAGGACCAGTTGCAGAAGGCCCGCGACGCCCTGCTCACCCTCACCAAGGGCTGGGATCAGGACGAGGTGGAGCAGATCGTCTCAGAGACCCTGGAGGAGGTGGTCGCCCCGCTGGTCTACGCCGAGGCGCTGTTCCTCATCGACGAGCACCTGCGCGAGGGCAGGCGGGTGTTCATCGTGTCGGCGAGCCCTGACGAGATCGTGCGGCCGGTGGCCCGCTACATCGGCGTCACCGACGTCATCGCCACGAGGCCGAAGGTCGACGACCAGGGCCGCTACACCGGCGAGATCGAGTACTACGCGTTCGGTCCCGCCAAGGCCGAGGAGGTGCGCCGGGTCGCCGAAGCGGAGGGCATCGACCTGGCCGGGTCGTACGCCTATTCCGACAGCGCCACCGACGTGCCGCTCCTCGAGGCGGTGGGGCACCCCCATGCCGTGAACCCGGACAAGGACCTGCGGGACGTCGCCAAGGAGCGGGGATGGCCCATCCTGGACTTCAGCCGCCAGGTCGCGCTGCGCAGCCCGCTCACTCGGCCGGTTCCGCTGATCTCCGCCGGAGCGGTCGCCACCGCCATCGGGGCTGCGGTCACCTGGTACCTGCTGCGCAGGGGGAGAACCGGCACCTGACGGGAACGCGCCGGCGCTTCCCGGCGTTGCACGGGACCCGAGGAGGAACGATGCGAGACATGGTGGACCCCCGGCTCGCCCTGAAGGGCAGGGACGAGCCGATTGCGAGCCCCGACACACACTGGGTGACCGGCACCCCGATCAAGCCTCCGTTCCCGGAGGGTCTGGAGGCGATCCAGTTCGGGATGGGCTGCTTCTGGGGAGCGGAGCGGATCTTCTGGCAGATCCCCGGCGTCCACACCACTGCGGTCGGCTACGCAGGAGGGGTCACCCCGAACCCGACCTACGAGGAGGTGTGCACCGGCCGAACCGGGCACGCCGAGGTGGTGCTCGTCGTCTACGACCCCGAACAGGTTCCGCTGGAGCGCTTGCTGAAGGACTTCTGGGAGCAGCACGACCCCACCCAGGGCATGCGCCAGGGCAACGACGTCGGCACCCAGTACCGCTCGGCGATCTACGTGACCACCGCCGAGCAGCGGGCTGCAGCGGAACGCTCCCGAGCCGACTACCAGCAGGCGCTCGGGGCGGCCGGGTTCGGCGGGGTCACCACCGAGATCGCCGAGGCAGGCCCCTTCTACTACGCCGAGGACTACCACCAGCAGTACCTGGCCAAGAACCCGATGGGGTACTGCAACCACGGGTTCTGCCAGGTGGCCTACTCGGGGTGACCGCGTCCCGCCCCGATGGGCGGCACGCGCACGGAGGGTCGCACTAGGTCTCGTCGAGGTCGTCGGGCGGGAGGTGAGCGGCCCCCATCTCGGAGAGGGCGTCGCGGGCCGCCTCGCCGGGCGCCACGTCGGCCTCCTCGGCCCCCCTCCGGGCGAGCGCCTCTGCCCGAGCCGACTCCATCTTCTCGGTGGTCAGCCGGGGTGCCGCGTAGACGAGCAGCAGCACGCTGGCCGCGGCGATGAAGAAGAACGGGACTCGCAGGGCGGTGCCGCGATCGGTGATCGCGTCGGCGATCGTCACGACGAGCCCGCCGACCGCGGCGCCGATCGGCATCATCCCCCAGCCGAAGAAGCGGTACACGCTGTTGACCCTGCCGAGCAGGTGGTCGGGGATGATCGTCTGGCGCAACGACACCGTGATGATGTTCCACAAGATGGCGGTGACCGAGAACACCGCCTCGGCGAGGAAGGCGATCCACCACCGCGTGGTCACCCCGATGACCAGCACGACGACGGTCTGGCCGATCATCGTGAGGTACAGGGACGGCCCGCTGCCGATGGCCTTGGAGATCCGCGGTGCCAGGATCGAGCCGAGGACGGCACCCAGCGCGCCCCCCATCGTCAGGAGGGCGAACACGAACGTGCCCACGCTCTCGAACCCGAGGGCGTCGGCCATCGAGCCGAGCACCCCGGTGAAGAGGCCCGTCTCGAGGTCGAGGTTCTCCTGGGCGAACAGCACGAAGGTGGCGAACATCGCCATCCCCAGGCCGTTGAGGATCCCCAGGACGATCGCCATCGGCCGCAGCACCGGGTGGTGCCACAGCCAGAGGAACCCCTCCTTCATCTCCCCCTTCCAGTCGATGCGCTTGGCGGGGGCGGCGGCGCCGTTGCCCTTGGCCTTGAACTGACCGGAGATGAGGAAGACCAGGCCGGCGGCGGCCGCGAACGTGCCGGCGTCGAAGAAGAAGGGCACCGAGAACCCCACCGCGAGCAACAGGCTGCCGAGGGGAGGCCCGGCGAACTGGTTGGCGACGGCTTCCGCCCCCCACAGGTTGCCGTTGGCCTTCTCCAGCTGGTCGGGCTTGACGATCGCCGGCAGGAACGTCTGGGCGGCGTTGTCGCGCAGCACCTCGGCGAAGCCGAGCGCCAGTACCGCCGAGAGGAGCACGAGGTACACGGTGACGTTGGTGTCTACGGCGGCCCCCGAGCCGAGCGCGGCCGGGTCCGGAAGACCGGCCTCGTTGGAGAGCACGACGGCGCCGATGAGGGCGGTGAACCCGGCCCGGGCAACGTCGCTCCACACCATGATCTTGCGCCGGTCGAGCCGGTCGGTGAGCACACCCGCCGGGAGCGTGAACACCAGCCACGGGATCCGCTGCATGACCCCGACGAGGGCGATCAGCAACGGGTTGCGGGTCACGGCCGACGCCAGCCAGGGGAAGGCGATCATGGCGACGCCGTCGCCCAGGTTGCTGACCACGCTGGCGGTCCACAGCCGCCAGTAGCGCGCTCCCAGGCGGGGCTTCACCGCGGTGGGTGTCTCGGCGGTGCTCATTCCCCCCCCTCGGGCGGCAAGGCCGGCCGGTCTGTGGGGTACAGGCCGATGATCAGGCCGTACGTCGTCGCCCCGCTGCGGGGCTGGGCGGCGAATTCCTCGGCGAGGCCGAGCAGACGGAGCCGCCACTCTTCGGCGCGGTCCGGGTCGATCCGGGCATGGCGGATCGTGGCGATGTCGGCCTCGCCGTCCCGGGGCGGCCGCATCTCGGCGAGGCTCTCCATGAAGAAGTCGGGAGCGGCTCCCTCGGCGTCGTCACCGCCGATGTGCGGGAACACATACGTGACCGCGACCCTCCCGTAGTACTTCTCGGTGAGGGCCCGCACCTTGCGGGTGCGGGCGACCCGGATCAGCCCCAGGTCTTCGAGCACTTTGAGGTGGTAGCCGACGGTGCCCTTCGGCTTGTCGAGCGCTACGGCCAGCTGGGTGGTGCTGGCGGGACGCTCGGCGAGCAAGGTGATGATCTCGTTGCGGGTGGGGTCGCTGAAGGCGGCCGCCTGCTCCGGCGTCATCTCCAGCAGGTGCTCCGGGGGTTGGTAGTGGTCGGGCATGTCCGTATGATCGGGAATAGCCGTATGTTTGTCCAGAGCGGACCATTCTGTCAAGCACACCGGCGCGGGCCCCGGCAGCGAGGGGCGGACGGCCCGGAGTACGGTGGTCGTATGGACGTCGGATCCACGACCATCACTGCGACACGCGGCGATCTCACCGCCATGCAGGTCGATGCGATCGTCAACGCGGCCAACGAGCACCTCATGCACGGGGGCGGCCTCGCCGCCGCCATCGTGCGGGCCGGTGGCCGGATCATCCAGGACGAGTCGGACCGCTGGGTCGCCGAGCA
>CAYXHU010000052.1:0-8108 GCA_964464675.1 uncultured Acidimicrobiia bacterium | reverse complement strand
CCGCCAGTTCCGCCGGTCGAGCCACCATCGTTGCCTTCCCCAGCTTCGCCATCGCATCGGGACGCTCCGGCGCCTCGGCGAGGACCGCGACGCAGACTGCTGCGGCCCGGCGGGCGGCATTGCGGGCCACGTTGAGCATCGGGTTCAGCGCCAGCATCGGCCCGAGCCGCTCGGAGCGTGCCTCGGAGAGATGCACCGTCTCGCCGTGCTCGGTGATCGTCCGGTTGCGCACGTCGGCATACCCGATGAGGGCGGCCGGCTTGATCTCCTTGACGATGGGACCGCCGGGAGTCCGGGCTGCCAGGAAGAGCAGCCCGGTGTGGGCGAACGCCACCGCGGTCTTCGTCAGCAGCTTGGCCGAGGGCCGGTCCTCACTGTGGGTGTAGGGGATGTTGAGGCCGAACCCGCCGGTGCCGGTGGTTCCGACCTTCACGTAGAGGCGGGTCCCGGCGTCCCGGAGTGCCCGGTGGAGGATCATCACGTGGCGGATCAACTGAGGGAGGGACAGCGAGAGGATGAGCGTCTCCACGTCGTGTGCCAGCACCTGCGCCGGGACCTCGCGGCCCGCGAGCAGATCCTCGACGTCTCGCTCGGCGAGGATCGCCGAGGAGTAGACGTCCTGGTAGGAGATCGCCGTGGCGGTGTTGATCGCGTCCACGACGACGTCGGGCCGGTGGCGGGCCACCACGTGGGCGAGCCGGGAACGGCCGTACGCCGCCTCGAGCGGCCCGAGGAGATCCTCGAAGACCCCGTCGCGGGCGGCGTCGTCCTCGAGCAGGTCGGCGCGCGACATGCCGGAGTACTCCTCGCGGAGGAACAGATCGCCCCACTCGCCGACGAGCTCGACGTCCGGGGGCACGAGGGCACGGAGCCCGGCGATGGCCTGCTCGACCTTGTCCTGGGTCAGCGACGCGATGACGATGCGCTCCGGCCGGAGTTCCGCCGCGATCCGGTGGGCCACTTGGTAGCCGTCCAGCCCGGCACCCCCCAGCACGAGAAACGTCCGATCCTGCACGTCGCCTCCTCAACTGCTGCTGATTGCTGCTGATCCTCAGTATCCCCGCGGTGGCGCCGCTCACTAGGGCACTCCGACCCGGCGCCGTGATGCACCACGGGCCGCCGGACTCTGGGTAGGTTGAAGGGTGATGGACGACACGGCGATGCTGCTCGGCGACGAAGCGGTGGCATTCGCCGCTCTCGATGCCGGCATCACCGCCGCCTACGCGTACCCCGGGACGCCCGCGACGGAGATCTTCGAGTGCCTGCAGGCTCACGCCGGCGAGCGCGGCGTGATCGCCCATTGGAGCGCCAACGAGAAGACCTCGTACGAGCAGGCACTGGGCGTGTCGATGATGGGGCGGCGGGCGTTCGTCTCGATGAAGCACGTCGGCCTGAACGTGGCCGCCGATGCGTTCATCAACTCGGCGATCGTCGAGATCTCGCGCGGGCTGGTGGTGGCGGTCGCCGACGACCCGGGCATGCATTCGTCGCAGAACGAGCAGGACACGAGGTTCTACGCCGACTTCGCCCGGGTCGTCTGCCTGGAACCGGCCGACCAGCAGGAGGCGTACGACTTCACGAGGGTCGCGTTCGACGTGTCCGAGGCGCTGCATATCCCGGTCGTCGTCAGGCTCGTGACCCGCCTGTGCCACGGCAGGGCCCCCGTACGGCGCGCTCCCGAGCATCCGCAGAACGCACTCGCCAAGCCCGACGAGCCCTGGGAGTGGACGCTGCTCCCGGGGAACGCTCGACGGCTCTGGAGGAGGCACGTGGAGCGACAGCCCGGCCTCGCCGACGCCGCCCGGCAGGTCTCCCCGGCCCCGGTCCTGCCCGGTGAAGGCGATCTCGGCGTCCTGACCGCCGGGATCGCCCGCGGCTACTTCGCCGAGGCACTTCCCGAGGTCACGGTGCCGCCCGCCCACCTGCACATCGCCGCGTACCCCGAGCCGGTCGATCGGATCCGGATGCTCGCGGCCGCGGTGAAGCGCATCCTCGTGCTCGAAGAGGGCTACCCGTTCCTGGAACGACGGTTGCGCGGGCTTCTCCCGATCGACTGTGAGATCCTCGGCAGGGACACCGGGCATTTGCCTTCCGACGGGGAGCTCACACCCGACACGGTGAGGGCCGCGCTCGGCGTGCCGGGCCGGCCGCGGGCCGAGGGCCCGGAGCTCGGCCTGCCGGCCCGTCCCCCGCAGCTCTGTAGGGGCTGCCCACACGCCGACTCGTATGCGGCTCTGCAGGAGGCACTCGCCGGGTTCGAGCGGTCGGTGGTCACCTCCGACATCGGCTGCTACACGCTGGGCGCTTTGCCGCCCTATCGGGCGATCGAGTCGTGCGTGTGCATGGGAGCCTCGGTGGGAATGGCCAAGGGTGCGTCGGACGCCGGGCTCCGCCCCGCCGTGGCGGTCATCGGCGACAGCACGTTCCTGCACTCCGGGGTGACCGCCCTCATGGACGCTGTGGCCGCCGACGCGGACATGACCCTGCTCATCCTCGACAACGAGACGGTGGCGATGACCGGCTTGCAGCCGACGATTCTCTCCGACTCGCGGCTGGCCCCGATGGTAAGGGGGCTCGGCGTCGACCCGGATCACGTGCACGTGGTCGACATGCAGCCCCGCAAGACGGACGAGCTGGCAGCCGTCCTGCGCGCCGAGATGGAACACCCCGGAGTGTCGGTCGTGATAGCGGTGCGGGAATGCGTCGAGAAGGCGAAACACGACAGGAAGACCGGGGAGAGGTCGTGAAGGCGGACGTGGTGCTCGCCGGAGTCGGTGGTCAGGGCGTCTTGACCGTGGCCGCGTTGCTGGCCGAGGCTGCCGGGCGCGACGGCCTCGACGTTCGCCAGGGCGAGGTGCACGGCATGGCGCAACGTGGGGGTGCGGTGACGGCGACGGTGCGGATGGCGGACACGCCGATCCATGGGACTCTGATCGCCCGGGGAACCGCCGACGTCGTGGTCGGGGTCGAGCCCGTCGAGGCGCTCCGCCACCTCGAGTTCCTGGCTCCGACGGGGCACCTGCTCGCTGCGGCAGACCCCGTTCAGAACGTCCCCGACTACCCCGATCTGCGTGACGTGCACGAGTCGATCCGGCGGGTGCCGGGCGGCGTCGTGGTCGAGGCGGCCGAGTTGGCCGCGGCCGCAGGATCGCGCCGCTCCGCCAACGTGGTGATGGCCGGTGCCGCCTCGGTGTTCCTCCCGCTGCAGGAAACCACGCTCGAAGCGTGCATCCGGGACGCCTTCTCTGCCAAGGGGAGGCGCGTCGTGGAGGTGAACATCGCAGCCCTCCGGGCAGGCAGGGCCGCCGGCGCCCGGGCGGCCGTCTGACGTGACCGGCCTCCCCGACATCGAGGCGGTACTCGACGAGGCGGGGCGCCGCGGCCGCACGCAACTCACCGAGGCCGAGTCGTACCTCTTGGCGATGCATCTCGGGTTCCGAATCCCCGCCCACGTCGTCGTCGACGGCCCGGGCCGGGTCAACGCGTCGGCACTTGATGAGCTCCCGGGGGACAGAGTCGTCGTCAAGGCGGTGGCGCCCGAACTGGTCCACAAGGCGGCCGCAGGAGCGGTCCGCTTCGTCGCTCGGCGCGTGAATGCGGTGGTGGACGCCATCGGGGAGATCGCCGCTGTGGTGCGGTCGCCCGGCTACCTCATCGCCGAGCACATCGACGGTGAGGGGCCGGAGCTGATGGTGGGCTACCGCCGGACCGCCGCCTTCGGTTCGGTACTCATCGTCGGCGCCGGTGGGGTGCTCGCCGAGCAACTCGCCGACGCGCTGGGGTTCGGCGTCGTCCCGGTGCCGTGCGATGCCTCGAGCGCCCGGCGGGCGACCCGGCGAGCTCCGTTCCGCGTGCCGGGACTGGCGGAATCCCTCATCACCGCCGCCGAAGCGGCCGCGTCGCTGCCCGGCGAGATCTCCGCGATCGACCTGAACCCCGTCGTGGTGACCCGGCACGGGCTCACTGCCCTCGACGCCTTCACCAGCTTGCAGGCCCCCACGGCGGGCCTCCCCGAGCGGGACGTCGGCCGTCTCGATGCGCTCTTCCGGCCCGGGACCATCGGCCTGATCGGCGTCTCGTCGGGAGAGAACCCGGGCCGCGCCATCCTTCGCAACGTCCTCGCCGCCGGGTTCCCTCCCGAGCGCGTCGTGGTCGTCAAGCCCGGAGTCGAGGAGATCGACGGAGTCCGGTGCGTGCCGGCCCTCGAGCATCTCCCGGAGCCGGTCGACCTGTTCGTCGTCGCGGTGGGAGCCGAGGCGGCAGCCGGGGTCGTCGAGGAGCTCTCGGCTCGCGGGGCGGCCCGCTCGGTGATCCTCATCCCAGGAGGCATGGGAGAACGGGCCGGGAGCGAGCCGCTGGCGGACCGGGTGCAGCGCGTCGCCGGACCATCCGGGCCCTTGATCGTCGGCGGCAACTGCATGGGGATCCGGAGCGGGCCGGGCTCCTACGACACGACTTTCATCCCGGCGGCCCGGCTCGCCGCAGCGCCGGAGGCACCCGAGACGCCCCTGGCGGTGATCTCCCAGAGCGGGGCGTTCGCCATCGCCCGACTCGACCGGTTCCCGCGCCTCCGTCCCCGGTACCTGGTCACCTTGGGGAACCAAATCGACGTGACGGTCGGCGACGCGCTCCGGTATGTGGCGGCCGACAGCGACGTTCGAGTAGCCGCCTGCTACGTGGAGGGTTTCCGGCCGGGCGACGGCACCCGGTTCCTGTCGGGTGCCCGTGCGCTCACCGAGCGAGGCGGCGTCGTGGTGCTGTTCCTTGGGGGGCGAACCGGTCCGGGACGGATATCCGCTGCGTCCCACACCGCAGCGATCGCCACCGATGCCCGGGTGGCGGCCGCCCTCGCCGAGCACGCCGGCGTGCTGGTCGTCGACGAACTCGAGGAGTTCGAAGACCTGCTCCGGATCGCAACCACGTGGCACGAGCGCACGGTTCCGGGCACGCGGGTCGGGGTGGTGACGAATGCCGGATTCGAGGCGGTCGCCGCGGCCGATTCCCTGGGGCCGTTGCGCCTCGCCGACATCTCACCGGACACCGTCGCCGCACTCGACGGCGTCCTCGGCGAGGCGGGCATCGGCGCGGTGGTCGCCGCCGGCAACCCGCTCGACCTGACCCCGATCACCGACGATGCGCGCTACGGCGAGGCGGTCGCCGCGATGTTGGACGATCCCGGGGTGGACGTCGCCGTCGTAGGGTGCGTGCCCTTGACTCCGGCGCTTCGGGCACGAGCCGACGAGGCGGACGCCCCGGGTTCGATCGGTGAGGTCCTCGCCGGTCTCGCCGCTCATCCGACACCCTGGATAGCGGTCGTCGATGGGGGCCGCGGTTACGACCGATTGCGGGCGATGCTCGACGAGGCCGGGGTTCCCGTGTTCTCTGCGGCGGACCGGGCGGTGCGTGCGCTGGGACGCTATGTCGTGGGCCGAGCCGGCCGATGATCGGATCGCTGCGGCAGGGAAGTGTGCTACAGGCGCGCAGCACCGTTCTCTCCGCGTAGCCTGGGCGCCGATGAGAAGACTGCGCCGATTCGGAGTGCTGCTCGCCGTGGGGGTCGTGGCCCTTTCGGCCTGCGGTCAGGACGACACCGCAGCGACTACGACGACCGAGCCGGAGACCACCACCATGGCGACCACGACGACCACGGAGGGTCGCCGGCAGTTCGAGATGAACGGCACGCCGTTCATCCGTCTCGGCGACCGCAGCGCCTATGTGGAAGCACTGCAGTGGTACCTCGTGTGCAACGGGTTCGACCGGTACGCCGAGGACGCTCCTGAGATGACGATCGACGGCGTGTTCGGCCAGATGACCGGCACGGCAGTCGCCTACGCGCAGGCGGTGTACGGGCGATTCCCCATCGGCGAGCCGGACGAGGAGACCTTCGCCCTGCTGGCCCGCGACTGCGACGAGGACCGGGTGGTCACGATCCCGGTGTCCGGGGGAGAAGTAGAGGTGGCAGGCTCGGCGGCTCCCGGTGACGACGACATCATCCGGTTCGAAGGCGGCGCCGGCCGCGTCGTGGAGGTCGTCATCACCGACGGGAACGTGTCTATCGCCTTGGAGCAACCCGGGGGCGGGGTGCTGCGCACGGTGACCCCGGGAGGGGGCTGGTCGGCACGGCTCCCCGAGACGGGGACATACACGCTCAGGGCCACCGCCGACGACTCCCAGTCGTACACGGTGCGGCTCCGGGTGGGCGGCTGAGCACAGATGCGCACGGGGCTCGCCGGCAAGCGCGCCGCGGTCGCTGCGGCGTCGTTCGGGCTCGGATACGCCGTTGCCGCCGGCCTCGCCGCAGAGGGGTGCCGGGTGGCGGTGTGCAGCCGCGACCGGGAGCGGGTGACCTCCGCGGCGAGTGCCATCTCGGCGGACACGGGCGCTGAGGTGCGGGCCTCGGTGTGCGACGTGTCGCACCCGGGGGCGACCACCGAATGGCTCGACGGCATCGCGGGCGACTGGGGCGGCCTCGACCTGGTGGTCCCGAACTCGGGAGGGCCGCCGCCGGGCCGGTTCAGCGAGCTGACGGCCGATCAGTGGGATGCGGCGTACCGCCTCACGCTCCGCTCTGCGCTGGAGGCGGCACAGGCGGCCCGCCCGCATCTCGCCGCGGGCGGGGCGATGCTGTTCAGCACGTCGGCATCGGTGCGAGAGCCCGTGGGCACGTTGCTGCTGTCCACGGTCTTCCGGGCCGGGGTGGCCGCGCTGGCCAAGTCGCTCGCCGACGAATGGGCGGGGGATGGGATCAGGGTCAACCACCTGGTCCCCGGGCGAATCGCCACGGAACGGGTTGCGGCCCTCGACGAGGACGCCGCCCGGCGCCGCGGCGTCCCTGCCGAAGAGGTCCGCACCGGCTTCCACCAGGCGATCCCGATGGGCCGGTACGGGCATCCGGACGAGTTCGCCGCGGCGGCGGTGTTCCTGCTGTCGGATGCGGCGTCGTACATCACGGGGGCCACGCTCCAGGTCGATGGGGGAATGCTCCGGCAGATCACCTGATGAGGAGGACGACCATGCGACGGACGCTGGGGATCGTCGGTGGGGCCTTCGCCGTCACGACGGGGCTCTGGGCGATCGGCCGGCTGGCGGCTCGCCGGATCGAGGGAGACGTCACGGAGGACGACGGGGTGTTCGCCCTCGCGGCGATCTGGGGCGGGCGGGAGTTCGAGAGCCATGCCGCGCCCCTGCTCGCCGGATCGGCGCGGGCCGTGTTCGGAGGCGTCGAACTGGACCTGACCGAGGCGTCGCCCGCCGCGGAGGGCGCCCGGCTGTCGTTGTCGGCCGTGTGCGGGGCCATCCACGTGCGGGTGCCCGCATCGTGGAAGGTCGACGTCGCCGGCACGATGCGCGGCGGCGACGTCCACGTCGCGGTCGCCGACGCCGCGACCCTGCCCGAGGACGCCCCGACGCTGCTCGTCGACGTCGCCGGGCGTGCCGGCGGCATCGCCATCGAGGCGGCCGGCTGAGCGCTACTCGGCCACGAACACCGGGACCCGGCCGAAGTCGTCGGGACCCAGACCGGCCAGGGCATCCGCCTCGGCGAACTCCGACAGCATGGCCTCCTGCACACCCGGCTCGGGCCACCCCACGTCCATGATCCTCGTGTGGGCCACTCCGGAGGCCGGTGCGCCCCCGATTCTCCACTGCTCTGCTGCGGGCAGCACGTCGCGCACCCGGCGGACCCCGCTGGAGGGATACCCCTCCTGGCTGAGCAGCACGAAGGCATAGCCCCAGGCGGACGGGTCGCCGTCGCCGAGCAACTCGAGGGGGATCCGGACGATCACGGTGCCCTTGTCCCCGAGCGTGATGACCCGGAAGGTCGGCCGGGTCTCCTCCACCGTGCCGTCGGGAGCCGCGACGTAGATGGCCGGTTCCCAGCCCTCGACGGTGATGCCGTACTCCCACCCGAATCCCGATTCCAGGGCGGCATTGCGCCCGTCGATGAGCGTCCTCGCCCCGGTCCCCGCCGCGGGGTCGGTGTCGACGTACACGTCGAAGGTCTGCACCGAGAGCCCGTTGGGGCTGCCCCAGGAGTTCTGGATGGCGGCGAGCACCTGCAGGGTGACGACCAGGTCGTCGCCTTCGGTGCCCACCTGGACGTTCGTCAG